>NZ_DAMAGB010000055.1:10032-43533 GCF_031995485.1 Janthinobacterium sp. | reverse complement strand
CTGGAACAGCGGTACCGATACCAGGCCAGCGTGCTGTTCCTGTTCCTGTACGCCAATAATGATGGCGTCCAGCCTGCCGTCCGCCAGGCTTTGCAGCAGTTCGCGGTTCGAGCCCAGCGTCAGGTCGATATCGAGGCCGGGGCGGCGCAGTTTCAGCGCGATCACCAGTTGCGGGATGCAGTGCAGCGTCAATGAATACAGCGAGCCGATTTTCAGGCGCACCGGGTTGATGCCCGACATTTCGCGCACCTTGCGCACGCCTTCCTCGCACTCGGCCAGCGCGCGGCGTGCCGATTCGGCAAAGGTGTAGGCCGCATGCAGCGGAATCAGGCTGCGGCCCTCGCGCTTGAACAGCGGGCAGCGCAGGCCGTCTTCCAAGCTGTGCAGGGCGCGGTGCACGCTGACCGTGCTCTGGCCCAGCGCATCGGCCACGCGCGATAAATTGTTCAATTCCATAAAGCTCAGGAACACTTCGAGCTTTTTCAGCGTGATTTCTTCATTGATGGCCATGGATCACCGCGCTTGTCGTTAGTTCATTAACCTGAGAGTAATGAACATGGTAGCAGGTTGATTGAAGTGGATGCCACTTTCCCCTATCGTGGAAGCTCGATAGCTCATTAGGGGAGACCACGATGTCAACCGCGACTCAGGCGCCACCGCAGCGCAAAGAGGGAGGCAAAAGCTGGGATACGCGCCGCACCGAGAAGCGCCGCCGGCTGGAAGCCGTACGCCAGTTTGCCGACGGACCCGTGCTGCGGCAGGGCGATATGGTGGCCGTGCTCGAAGCGCTGCTGGCGCCCGGCGACCGCGTCGTCCTGGAAGGCAATAACCAGAAACAGGCCGACTTTCTGGCGCGCATGCTGGCCAAAGTCAATCCGGACAAGATCAATCACCTGCACCTGATCATGCCCAGCGTCAGCCTGCCCGAGCACCTGGATCTGTTCGAGCGCGGCATCGCCAGGAAACTCGATTTCTCGTTCGCCGGCACGCAAAGCCTGCGCATCGCCCAGTTCCTGCAGGATGGCCTGCTGGAAGTGGGCGCCATCCATACCTATATCGAACTGTATGCGCGCCTGTTCGTCGATCTCACGCCGAACGTCGTGATGGTGGCCGGCTATATGGCCGATCGCCAGGGTAATCTGTATACGGGCCCCAGCACGGAAGATACGCCGACGCTGGTCGAATCGGCCGCTTTCCGCGACGGCATCGTGATCGCCCAGGTCAACCAGATCGTCGACGATGTCAGCGACTTGCCACGGGTGGACGTGCCGGGTTCGTGGATCGACTTCGTGGTGCAGTCGGACAAACCGTTCTTTATCGAACCGCTGTTCACCCGCGACCCGCGCGTGATCAAGCCCGTGCACGTGCTGATGGCGATGATGGCGATCCGCGGCGTCTATGAAAAACACCAGGTGCAGTCGCTCAATCACGGCATCGGCTTCAATACCGCCGCCATCGAACTGATTTTGCCGACCTATGGCGAGCAGCTGGGCCTGAAGGGCAAGATCTGCCGCAACTGGGTGCTCAATCCGCATCCGACGCTGATCCCGGCGATCGAGACGGGCTGGGTCGAAAGCGTGCACTGCTTCGGCGCCGAGCTGGGCATGGAAGGCTATGCGGCGGCGCGCCCCGACGTGTTCTTTACGGGCCGCGACGGCTCGATGCGCTCGAACCGCACGCTGTGCCAGCTGGCCGGCCAGTATGCGGTCGACCTGTTTATCGGCGCCACCCTGCAGATGGACGGCCTGGGCAATTCGTCCACCGTGACCAGCGGCCGGCTGGCCGGCTTTGGCGGCGCGCCGAACATGGGCCACGACCCGCACGGACGGCGCCATCCGACGCCGGCCTGGCTGGACCTGATCGAGACCGACGATCCGCTGGCGCGCGGCAGGAAGCTGGTGGTGCAGATGGTGGAAACCTTCCAGGACGGCGGCCAGCCGACCATTGTCGAGTCGCTCGATGCAGTGGCGGTGGGCAAGGCCAGCGGCATGCCGCTCGCGCCCGTGATGATCTATGGCGACGATGTCACGCACGTGCTGACGGAGGAGGGCATCGCCTATCTGTACAAGGCGCGTTCGCTGGACGAGCGCAAGGCGATGCTGGCGGCGGTCGCCGGCGTGACGCCGATCGGCCTGCGCCACGACCCGAAAACCACGGCCAGACTGCGCAGCGACGGCCTGATCGCGCTGCCCGAGGATATCGGCGTGCAGCGCGGCGAAGCGAACCGCTCGCTGCTGGCGGCGAAAAGCATCGCCGACCTGGTCGAGTGGTCCGATGGGCTGTATCAACCGCCCGCCAAATTCAGGAGCTGGTAATGACGACAATGACAGTAACAAGCCGCGCTACAGCGCTGGCGCGCCAGGTGCTGCAGGCGCTGCTCGACGAAGCGACCCTGACGCCGAAACCGGGCCTGGTCGACCTGCGCAGCCGTGGCGCGCACCTGGACCTGAACTGGGCGCTGATGTGCCATTCGGCCTGCGTGCTGCAGCCCGTCTTCGAAGCGATGGCCGGGGCGGGGGAGCACAGCGAGAACGACGGCCTGCTGCGCCAGCGCATCGGCACCATCGGCCGGCTCGGCGAGTCGGTAATGATGGCGGCCACCGGCGGCGTCAATACGCATCGCGGCGCGATCTGGGCGCTGGGCCTGTTGGTGACGGCGGCCGCGCAGCAAGGTGCGCGCGGCGCCTCGCTGGCGCCGGCAGCGGTGGCGGCACGGGCCGGCGCGCTGGCGCGGCTGACTGACCACGGTGCGCCCCAGGATACCGGCAACAAGGGCGAACTGGCCTGCCGCCAGTACCACGTTGGCGGCGCGCGCGGCCAGGCCCGCGCAGGCTTTCCGCATGTGCTGGACGCCGGCTTGCCGGCCCTGCGCGCCTCGCGTGCGCGCGGCGACAGCGAAATCACGGCGCGCCTGAACAGCTTGCTGGCGATTGTCGCCACTCTGGACGACACCTGCGTGCTGTCGCGTGGCGGGGCGGCGGCGCTGACCGCGCTGCAGGCTGGCGCGGCGACCGTGCTGGCAGCTGGCGGCGCCGGCACGCGGGCGGGCACCCGGGCGCTGCTGGCGCTGGAAGCCGACGTGCTGGCGCTGAACGTGTCGCCCGGCGGCGCGGCCGACCTGCTGGCGGCCACGCTGTTTCTCGATAGCCTGGAAGAAGGAGAACAAGATGGAAAAGCGTGACTATGCATTCCCCGCCGGGCAGCCGGCGGCGGGCAGGGCGCTGGCCGGCGTGGTGGGCTCGGGCGACCTGGAAGTATTGCTGCAACCGGGCAGCGATGGCGCAACCCGCATCGTGGTCAACACCTCGGTCGATGGCAAGGGCGCCATCTGGGATGCGCTGCTGGCGCGCGTGTTCGGCGGCGAGCCGCTGCCGGCCGTGCACATCATTATCAACGACTGCGGCGCCACGCCGGGCGTGGTGCGCATGCGCATCGAGCAGGCCTTTGAAGAGATCAAAACGGAGGGGCAGCCATGAGCAATCTCGAACAATTGCTGGCGCGCGACAGCTTTATCGAACGCGGCGCGCGCAGCCGCGCCAAAGCCTTGCTGGACGCTGGCAGCATGCGCGAACTGCTCGATCCGTTCTGCGGCATCGGCTCGCCATGGCTGCCGCAGCAGGGCGTTACCGCCCAGCTTGACGACGGCGTGGTGGTGGCCAAGGGCCTGTTCGACGGCCAGCCGGCCGTGGTGTTGGCCATCGAAGGCGCCTACCAGGGCGGCAGCATGGGCGAAGTGGGCGGCGCAAAGATCGCCGGGGCACTCGAACTGGCGGCGCAGGACAACCGCCATGGCGTGCCGACGCGGGCCGTGATCCTGTTCGAAACGGGCGGCGTGCGCTTGCAGGAAGCGAACCTGGGGCTGGCGGCGATTGCCGAGATCCAGTCGGCCATCGCCGAGCTGCGCCGCTACCAGCCGGTGATCGGGATTATCGCCGGCACCGTCGGCTGCTATGGCGGCATGTCGATCGCGGCGGGCCTGTGCAGCTATCTGGTGGTCACGCGCGAAGCGCGCCTGGGTCTCAATGGCCCGGCCGTGATCGAACAGGAGGCCGGCGTGGACGAATTCGACTCGCGCAACAAGCCGCTGATCTGGAGCCTGACGGGCGGCGAGCAGCGCTTTCAAAGCGGCCTGGCCGACGCGTTTGTCGACGACGACACGGCGCAGGTGCGCGCCACCGTGGCAGAGCTGTTCCAGCGCGGCCTGCCCGAACAGCATCGCAGCAGCCAGGCGGATGGCTTCCTGGCGCGGCTGGACGAGGTGGACGCCGGCGTGCAGGCCACGCCCGACGCCGTGCGCGCCAACTACAGCAAAGGATTTTCAGCATGAGCATCCATGACCCTATCAGTCGCGGCGCCGCCTGGCTCGCGGCACTGACGGCTAACGCCGCGCCGCTGGCCGGCTATCCCGCTTCCGTGCGCGTGGTCGATGCGCCGTTGGCCAGTGAGCCCGCCCGCTACCTGGCCGTGCTGCCCGACCCGCAGAACCGTTTTACCCGTGCCCGCACTGGCGAAGTGGGCCTGGTTGAGGCCTGGCAGCTGGCGCGCGCGGTACGGCAGGTGGTGCTGGAAGACCGCGAACTGGCGGTCAAGCGCCCTATCGTGGCGGTGATCGACGTGGCCAGCCAGGCCTATGGCCGGCGCGAGGAAGCCTACGGCATCCACCAGGCGCTGGCCGGCGCGGCCGGAGCGTATGCCGAAGCGCGGCTGGCCGGCCATCCCGTTATCGGCCTGATCGTCGGCAAGGCCATGTCGGGCGCTTTCCTGGCCCATGGCTACCAGGCCAACCGGCTGATCGCGCTGGACGACGCCGGCGTGATGGTGCATGCGATGGGCAAGGCCTCGGCGGCGCGCATCACCCTGCGCTCGGTCGAGGCGCTCGAAGCGCTGGCTGAAACGGTACCGCCGATGGCGTATGACATCAAAAACTACGCGACGCTGGGACTGCTATGGCGGACCTTGAGCGTGGCGAACGCGGATACGCCAGCCGCAGGCGATGTGGCACTGGCCGCAGCCAGCCTGCAGGCCGCGTTGAACGATATCCGCGCCGATCCCGACGCTGGCCTGGCCAGCCGGCTTGGCGCACCGCATCGCCAGGCCTCGGCAACAGTCAGGGAGGTGTTGAATCAGCAGTGGCAGGGGTAGCAGAGAGAAGACACATAAGTCATTCCCATACTCACAACGGAGACAGGCATCATGATCATTTACGGAACCGCATTACTGGCGCTATGCCATTTGCTCGGCATCTTCCTGGGCGACCTGCTCGGGCAGCTGATGGGCGTGAAAACCAATGTCGGCGGGGTCGGCATCGCCATGCTGCTGCTGATCTGCGCGCGGCTGTACATACAGCGGCGCGCATGGATGCCGCAGATGACCGAGCGCGGCGTCGAATACTGGGGCGCGATGTATATCCCGGTGGTGGTCGCCATGGCGGCCCAGCAGGATGTGGTGGCGGCCTTGCGCGGCGGACCGGTGGCGGTGCTGGCGGCGCTCGGTTCCGTGGTGGTCTGCGCCGGTGTCATTTCCATCATCAACCGCACCGAAAGTCCCGAGGCGGTCGCCGCCGCCGAAGCAGCGTTGCATGCGGAGGTGCGCCATGCTTGAGATCTTTGAAAAAGCCGCCATCCACAATGGCCTGGTAACGGCGTTCGCGTTTGTCGGCCTGATCATGCTGCTGTCGGTGGCGCTGTCGAAATACCTGACCTTTGGCCGCGTGCACGGTTCGGCGATCGCCATCGTGATCGGCCTGGCGCTGGCGTACTGGGGCGGCATCCACAGCGGCGGCCACAAGGGACTGGCCGACCTGTCGCTGTTCGGCGGCATCGGCCTGATGGGCGGCGCCATGCTGCGCGACTTTGCCATCGTCGCCACCGCCTTCGAAGTGCAGGCCACCGAAGCGCGCAAGGCCGGCCTGATCGGCGTGGTGGCGCTGCTGCTGGGCGTGTTCCTGCCGTTCCTGGTGGGCGCCGGCGTGGCCTATGCGTTCGGCTATTCGGATGCGGTGTCCATGACCACCATCGGCGCCGGCGCCGTCACGTATATCGTCGGCCCGGTAACGGGCGCGGCGATCGGCGCCAGTTCCGACGTAATGGCGCTCAGCATTGCGGCGGGCCTGATCAAGGCCATCATGGTCATGGTCGGCACGCCCGCTGCGGCGCGCTTCCTGCGCCTGAAAACGCCGCGCTCGGCGATGGTGTTCGGCGGCCTGGCCGGCACCGTCAGCGGCGTGTCGGCCGGGCTGGCCGCCACCGACCGCAAGCTGGTGCCGTACGGCGCACTGGTGGCGACGTTTCATACGGGCCTGGGCTGCCTGCTGGGACCCTCGCTGCTGTTCTTCGCCGTCAAGGCGGTGGTGCCCTGATGCACGGCTACCGCGCACATGATCTGTTATGGGTGGACGCCGTGCCGGACGCGCCGTCCTGGGCCGGCACCCAGTGGCTGCGCCAGGCGCCGCTGGTGGTGCGCCGCGCCGCGGCGGCACCGGGCCGGATTGCGGCCGGGATGCGCGGTGCGCTGCGCAGCGAGCGCCAGGCCTGCGAGATCATGGCTGGCAGCGTGCGTCGTTGCATGACGCCGGAGATGCTGTCCGCCATGCCCGTCGATGGTGCCGGCATCGCCGCGCTGGCGGCACTGCAAACGGTGGCGCCGCTGCTGGACGCCACCGGCTGGGCCTGGGGGCCGACCGGCGGCGTGGGTTTTGCGCTGGCTTCCGGCTTGCCCGTGCTGCGGCCCGATAGCGACCTCGATCTGGTACTGCGCATCGGGCTACCCCCCGACGCGGCGCAGCGCGATGCCTTGCGGGCGATTGCGGCCAGCGTCACCGGTTGCCGTCTCGACCTGCAGATCGACACGGGCCATGGCGGTTTTTCCTATGCGGAGTGGGCGGCAGCGCGTGGCAGGATCCTGCTGAAAACGGACCGGGGGCCGCTGCTGACAGCATCACCGTGGGAGCCGGCATGAGCGTATTGTTTACCTTTCCCGGCCAGGGCGCCCAGCGTGCCTGCATGCTGCATGCGCTGCCCGACGATCTGGCGGTCGCTGCCACGCTGGCGGAAGCTGCGCAGGTGCTGGGCAGCGATCCACTGTTGCTGGACACCAGCGCCGCGCTGGCCTCGACCCGGGCCGTGCAACTGTGTCTGCTGATTGCCGGCGTGGCCACCGCCCGCTCGCTGGCCGGGCAGGGCGCCGTGCCCGATATGGTGGCCGGCTTTTCGATCGGCGAATATCCGGCCGCCGTGGTGGCTGGCGCGCTCGATTTTGCCGATGCCGTGCAGCTGGTGGCCCGGCGCGGGCAGTTGATGCAAGACGCTTATCCGGGCGGCTACGGCATGGCGGCGATTATCGGCCTGGAACTGGCGCAGCTCGAACCGCTGGTGGCGCGCGTGCACAGTCACGAAAAGCCGGTCTACGTGGCCAACCTCAATGCGCGGCGCCAGATCGCGATTGCCGGCAGCGAAGCGGGCTTGCAGGCCGTGATGGCACTGGCGCTGGCGCAGGGCGCGACCAAGGCGGAACGGCTGGCCGTCAGCGTGCCGTCGCATAGTCCGCTGTTCGACGCGGCGGCGCAGGAAATGCAGCGCGCGTTCGACAGCGTGACCGTGTACCGTCCAAAAGTGGTGTACCTGAGCAGCAGCGCGGCGCGCGCGCTGTTCGACCCGCAGCGCATCCGCGACAGCCTGGCGTCGAACATGGCGCGGCGCGTGCATTGGGCCGACACCGTGCGCCTGGCCTGGGAGCGGGGGGCAAGGCTGGCGGTCGAGATGCCCCCTGGCAGCGTGCTGACGCGGCTGACCGCACCGGAGTTCACCGACGGCGTGGCAGTCAGTTGCGACGGCAGCCGGCTGGAAAGCTTGCTTGCACTGGTGGCGCAAGCAAGCGCCTAGCCGGCGCTCGCCGTCCTCAGTTTATGCGCCTGCAACCTGCGCGACCTGCGCTTGCGTTCCCAGATCACGATACCCGTCACCGACAGCATGGCCACCATCACGCCCATGAACGACATCAATATGCGGCCCGGCATGCCGAGGATGCGGCCCGAGTGCAGCGGGAACTGCAGCTGCACGAAGACGTCGGCGGCCGTGCCTTCCCAGGGCTTGTGCTGGCCGATGATGCTGCCGTTCATGCCGTCCACGTACAGGTTCGACAGGCCCATGCCGGCCGTGCCGAATTCGTCGGCCGGATCGAAAAACGAGACGTTGTAGAACGAGTAGTCGCCGCCGTAATAAATGCCGCCGATCGGCGAGGTGATGCCGCGCTGCACGGCTTCTTTTCTGGCGATGGCGACGGCCTGTTCGAAGCCGACCACCGGTTTGACATAGGTGCCGAACGGCGCCGGCGTCTGCGTTTCATACGGGCCCGGCGTGGTTTTCGATACCAGCGACATGACAGGATAAAACACCTCGCGGTACAGGTTCAGCGAGAACGAGGTGAACGCCACCACGATGATCACGCCCCATACCCACAGGCCGCCCGCGCGGTGCAGGTCGAAATTGAGCTTGTAGCCGCCGGCCGCCCAGCGCAGCAGCCACGACGGTTTCCAGCGCTGCCACCAGGTGGCGGGGCTGCGGTGCGGCGCCGCCTCGTCAGGGGCGCGGGCGCGCAGGCGTCGCGGCGTGGTCAGATAAAACGCCACCACGCTGTCGAGCAGCCACACCAGCGCCACCGTGCCCATCAGCCAGTAGCCCCAGCGGTCGGTGCCCCAGAAGGCGGGAATATGCAGGCTGTAGTGCAGATGGCGCAGGAACGGCATCAGGCTGCGGCGCGACAGGGAGATCGCGGTCGAGTCGCGCGTGCCGGTGATCTGCGCCGTGACGGGGTCGACGTACACCGTGTTGTAATCGAGCACGAACGGCTTGCCGGTGGCCGGATCGGTGAGCGGGCGCACCAGGAACTGCGCCGCGTGGCCTTCTTCCAGGCCCAGCGTGATGTAATTGACTTCCACGCGCGGGTCGGCCGCCTCCACCTTTTTCGCCAGCAGGAAGGGTTCCTGCAGCGTGCCGCGGCCCGGTGTTTCCATGATGTCGGCGTTCAGCCATTCATCGAGTTCATGGTCCCACGAGGTGATGGCGCCCGTCAGGCCGGCCACGATCAGGAACAGGGCGACGGTCAGGCCAGCCCAGCGGTGTACAACGGTCCAGAAAGCGCGCATGCGGTAACAGTCTTGAGAAACACCGGCGTGTCGTGGCAGCGCCCGGAAGCGGGCCGCGCAGACTGAACGCATGTGAAATTATTAATGGGAATCGTTCTCATTATCCGCTGGCAGCCTTGCTTTGGCAAGCGGTGCCGCTGCTGGCCATGCTGCTGGCCCTGCATCTGGCGCCCATGTTAAGATGCCTGTGAGAATGCTGATGCGTCATTCAGTACATAACCGGCATAAAGGCGAACAGGCATGCAGAGCGACATCGGGCACCGCAACAATATCAGGGTCGCCGAGGCCGATGTGGCCGAGGGCGCGGGAACCATCGTCTTTGCACACGGCTTCGGTTGCGACCAGAGCATGTGGCGCTACCTCGAACCGATGTTTCGCGGGCGCTACCGCACCGTGCTGTTCGACCTGGTCGGCAGCGGCGGCTCGGACCTGTCCGCCTACGATTTCGACAGTTACACCAGCCTCAACGCCCACGCGCGCGATCTGCTGCAGGTGATCAAGGCGGTGGGCGATGGTCCCGTGATCTGCATCAGCCACTCCGTCAGTGCCATGAGCACCTTGCTGGCTTCGATAGCGGAGCCGGAATTGTTTGCCGCGCAGATCATGCTGGCGCCGTCGCCGCGCTATGTCGACGATGCAGAGACCGGCTACTGCGGCGGTTTTTCGCGCGACGATATCGACGATTTACTGAGCGCCATGGACAGCAATTACCTGGGCTGGGCTGGCACCATGGCGCCGGCCATCATGGGCGCGCCCGACCAGCCGGCGCTGGCCGACGACCTGGCCTACAGCTTTTGCCGCACCGATCCGACCATCGCCCTGCATTTTGCGCGCACCACCTTTTTGTCCGACCATCGCGCCGACCTGCCGCGCAACACCACGCCGGCGCTGATCGTGCAATGCAGCGACGACTTTATCGCGCCGATGCCGGTCGGCGACTATCTGCGCAGCACCATGCCGCACAGCACCCTGGCCGTGATCGACAATATGGGTCACTGCCCGCACATGAGCGCGCCCGAGGCCTGTCATGCGCCGATCCGTGCCTTTCTCGACGGCCTGCATCTTTAGCACCGACGCTGTACCGTGACTTTCCTGCCAGATGCCGAGACCCTGTTCCAGCATGCCGCCTGCGGCCTGCTGTTGTGCGCGTCCGACGGCCTGATCCTCAAGGCGAACGCCACCTTTTGCGGCTGGCTCGGCTACGCAGAATATGAACTGGTCGGCGAGAAAAAGCTGCAGGACCTGCTCAGCATCGGCGGACGTGTGTTTCACCAGACGCACTGGCGCCCGCTGATGCAGATGCAGGGCAGCGTGTCGGAGCTGCTGCTCGACGTGCGCCAGCGCCAGGGCGACAAGCTGCCGATGTTGTTCAATGCGGTACGGCGTGAACATGCTGGCGTGCAGTACGACGAGATCGCCGTGTTCGTCGCCACCGACCGCCGCAAGTACGAGCAGCATCTGCAACTGGCGCGCAGCGACGCCAGCGCCCTCAATGCGAAGCTGGCGGCAGCCGACCGGCGCAAGGACGAATTCCTGGCCACGCTGGCGCACGAGCTGCGCAATCCGCTTGCGCCGATGCGCAATGTGCTCGAAGTGCTGAACCTGGCGCAGCTCGACGACCCGCAACTGAACTGGGCGCGCGAGGTGCTGGGCCGGCAAGTGAGCCACATGACCCACCTGGTCGACGACCTGATGGAAGTGTCGCGCATCACGCAAGGCCGGCTGCAGCTGCGGCGCCAGAGCGTGGAGCTGGCGCCGGTGCTGGAGATGGCGCTGCACAGCGTTCAGACGATCGCAAGCCAGGCCGGCCACCGGATTCACGTGCAGCAGCCGTCGGACCCGGTCTGGCTCGATGCCGACGCCACCCGCCTGTCGCAGATGGTGGCCAATCTGCTCACCAATGCCGTCAAATATACGCCACCGCAGGGCCAGATCTGGCTGACGGTGGCGCCGCTGGCGGCCGACGTGCTGATTACCGTGCGCGACTCGGGCATCGGCATCGCGCCCGAGCACCTGCTGACGGTATTCGACATGTTTTCGCAGCTGGAGCCGGCGCTGTCGCGCGCGCAAGGGGGGCTGGGCATCGGCCTGTCGCTGGTGCGCGGCCTGGCCGAGCTGCATGGCGGCAGCGTCTGCGCGCGCAGCGCCGGCGTGGGGCAGGGCAGCGAGTTCGAGTTGCGCCTGCCGCTGCCTCCTTCGGCATCAGCGCAGGCGCCGTTGGCCGCGCCGGCCGAGGGCCAGCTGCAGGCAGGTACGCGCAACGGCAAGGTGCTCGTCATCGACGACAATCTCGATGCGGCCGACACGCTGTCGATGGCGCTCGAGATCCTCGGCTATACGCTGCAGACCGCCTACGACGGCCCCTCGGGTATTGCGATGGCACAGGATTTCGCGCCGTCCGTGATCCTGCTCGATATCGGCCTGCCGGACATGAACGGCTACGAAGTGGCGCGCTATCTGCGCGGCACGGACTTTGGCGCCGCCGCGATCCTGGTGGCCGTGACCGGCTGGGGCCAGGACAAGGACCGCCAGCTGGCGACCGAAGCCGGTTTCGACCTGCACCTGACCAAGCCGGTGGATTTCCGCGAACTCGATACGGTCTTGCAGAAGATGCTGGCCGCCCGGTAAAAATCATCACCCGTTACATATGTCCATAGAGAAAAACCCGCTGCAACAACGCTTGCCCCCGCGCATCGCCACACCCTCCACCCCTGAACAATTGCTTGCCGAAAAGCAGGCGCGTGAACAGAAAGACGCCCAGGTGCGCGGTGTGACCTCGATTGACGCCATGCGCAATGCGATCAAACAGGCTTCGCGCAGCCTGCCGTTGATCACCGAAGTGCCGCGCGTGGGCCGGTCTGACGCGGCAGGCTTTCGCGCACTGGCCGCGCAGGGCCTGCCGTTCCTGATGAAGGGGCAGGCGCTGCGCTGGCCGCTGTGCAATCTGCCCCCGTCGATCCTGCGCGAACGCTACAGCCATGTGCCGGTGCGCGCCCGCGTGGGCGACTATATCAATACGGCGTTCGCGGCCGACCGCGCGATGCAGGACATGTCGATGCGGGAGTATCTGGATCTGGTCGAGCGGGGCACGCATGCCTTGCCGCCGTATCTGGGCAACCTGGAACTGCGCGAACTGAACAGCCTGTGCCACTGGCCGGCCGCCTTCGACAAGATCGGCCCGCCCCGCTACTGGCTGGGTCCGGCCGGCACGGTCACGCCGCTCCATTGCGACTACGACGACAATCTGTTCGCGCAGATCTGGGGCAGCAAGCGCATCTTCCTGGCGCCGCCTCATCACGACGAATTTCTGTATCCGCGCGAAGCGAACGCCATCCTGTTCGGCTCGCCATTTGACCCCGAGGCGCCCGACTACGAACGCTATCCGCTGGCGCGCCAGGCTGCCTTGATCGAAGTGCTGGTCGAAGCGGGCGACATGCTGTATGTGCCGGCCGGCTGGTACCACCAGGTGCGCGCGCTGACGTTCTCGCTGTCGTCGAACCGCTGGGCGCGCGCCGTGCCGCTGGCCTTGCTGGACGATGCGGCCGTGCGTGCTGGGGTAGACTGAAGGCGTTTTCATTATTTACGGAGCAATCCCCATGCGTCTGCGCCTTTCCCCTTTGCCAGGCCTGCTGCTGGCCGCCGCCTTCTCGACGGCCCACGCCGCGCCTGTGTATGGTCCCGAACTGGAAGGTTTTACGTATCCGCATCCGCTCCAGCACTACCGCTTCACGTCGCAGGGCGAGCAGCTGCAGATGGCCTATATGGATGTGGCGCCCAGGGGCAAGGCGAACGGCAGGACGGCCGTGCTGATGCATGGCAAAAATTTTTGCGGCGCCACCTGGGACAGCCAGATCACGGCCTTGACCAGCGCCGGCTACCGCGTGATCGCGCCGGACCAGATCGGCTTTTGCGCATCGAGCAAGCCTGCCCATTACCAATATACATTCCAGCAACTGGCCGACAATACGGCCGGCCTGTTGAAGCAGGCGGGCGTGACGCGCGCCGTGCTGGTGGCCCACTCGACCGGCGGCATGCTGGCCACGCGCTACGCGCTGATGTACCCGCAAGCCGTGTCGCAGCTGGTGATGGTCAACCCGATCGGGCTGGAAGACTGGAAAGCGTTGGGCGTGCCGTTCCGCACCGTGGATCAATGGAACGAGCGCGAACTGAAGATGACGGCCGACAGCGTGCGCGCGTATGAAAAATCGACCTACTACGGCGGGCGCTGGAAGCCCGAGTACGAGCGCTGGGTCGAGATGCTGGCTGGCATGAACCAGGGGCCGGGCAAGAAACTGGTGGCCTGGAACTCGGCGCTGATCTACGACATGATCTTTACCCAGCCCGTGATCTACGAGTTCCCCAAGCTGACGGTGCCGACCGTGCTGATGATCGGCGACGCCGACACCACGGCCATCGGCAGCGATATCGCGCCGCCCGAGGTCAAGGCTAAGCTGGGCAAGTATGCGGTGCTGGGCAAGCAGGCCGCGGCGTTGATCCCGGGCAGCCGCCTGATCGTGTTCCCGAGCATGGGACATGCACCGCAGATGGAGGAGCCGGCGCAATTCAACCGGCAATTGGTGGAGGCGATGGACGCGGCCGCACCGTGAACGATGCGTATGCCGGATTAGCGCGCAAGCGCTAATCCGGCATACGTCAAACCGTTGAGCCGTAATCCGACAACATGGTTGGCGTCACGCGCGGGGCGTGAAACCAATCAAGCCGCCTGCACGCCCGCCAGATTGCGGCTGCGGTTTTCCACCATTACCGAAATACCCAGCACCACGATACCGCCGCAGGCCAGCAGCGCGCCGACCCAGCCCGTCGACTGCAAACCTGCGCCCATGGCAATGGCGATGCCGCCAGCCCAGGCGCCCAGTGCGTTGGCGATATTGAAGGCCGAGTGGTTGAGGGCGGCGGCCACGGTCTGCGCGTCGCCGGCCACGTCCATCAGGCGGGTTTGCACCGCAGGCGCTACCGCGATGCCGGCGCCGATGGCAAACAGGTTGATCGCCGTCAGCCAGACATTGGTGGTGGTGTAGCTGAAGGCGATCAGGGCCGCGACGTTCCATACCAGCATGCCGAAGATGGTCCACAGGCGCGAGCGGTCAGCCAGCCAGCCGCCGATCATGTTACCGACTGTCATGCCGACGCCGATCACGGCCAGCAGGATGGAGATGACCAATGGCGACACCTTGGTGATTTCCGTCAGGGTTGGCGTAATGAACGTGTAGACGGCAAACATGCCGCCGAAGCCGACCGCCACCATCAGCAAGGTCAGCCATACTTGCAGGCGGCGGAACACGCCCAGCTCGCGGCGCGGGCTGGAATCGCCGGCGGCCACTTTCGGCACGAAAATGCGCATCATCAGCATGGTCAGCAGGCCCAGCGCGGCGACCAGCAAAAAGGCCGGGCGCCAGCCCAGGGTCTGGCCGATATAGGTTGCCAGCGGCACGCCGAAGATATTGGCCACCGTCAGGCCCATCAGCACGCGCGCGACGGCCTGGCCGCGGCGGTCCGGTTCGGCCATGGCGGCCGCTACCAGCGCGGCCACGCCGAAAAACGCGCCGTGCGGAATGCCGGCGATAAAGCGGGCGATCACCAGCAAGCCGTAGTTCGGCGCGATCGCGCTCAGCAGATTGCCGCCCGCGAACATCAGCATCAGGCAGATCAGCATCAGGCGGCGCGGCATGCGCGCCAGGAAGATCGTGATCAGCGGTGCGCCAACCACCACGCCCAGCGCATAGGCGCTGATCATGTGACTCATTTCCGGCAAGGTCGTGCCCAGGTCATTGGCCACCACGGGCAGGATGCTCATGGAGGCAAATTCGCCGGTGCCGATCGCCAGGCCGCCGATGGCCAGGGCCAGGTCGGCATAGCCAGCGCCAAAAGGCGCAGTAACGCGCGGGATAAATGAGTCTGCGGAAGAATGCATGTTCTAGGATTCGTAAGGGGTGGAGACGGGAGGAGAAGCGCGCCCAGGTTCAGGCTGTCACAAGCGTTATTGTATTGGATACCGGGCCGCTCTGCAGGCGGATGCATAAAAATGCTGCGCTGCACACAACAACAGGCCGGCTGTGTCGCCTTCGGTGGCAACGCAGCCGGCCTGCTTTCACTGCCTTACTTGGTCAGGCTCTGCTGCAGCGCAGCCAGGCCGTCCGTATAAATGCCGTGAAACAGCGCCGTGATCTCGTCCTCGCTGACGCCAACCGGGCTGAACTGGCCAGACCAGGTGACGCGGCTGCGTTCCCCGCCATCGATACCCTCGACTTGCAGGGTGGACAGGTAATCGGTGGCCGGAAACGGCGCCTGCAGGATGGAATAGCTGTAGCTGCGTCCTGCGTGGTCGTATTTTTCCAGCCGCTCGATGATCGCTTCGCCGGCTGGATTGGCCAGGTGGCGCACGCTGCCGCCTTCGCTCAGCGTGCTGGCCGGGATATACGGCAGCCAGTCGGGCAGGGAGTTGAAACCCCGGATCAGCTGCCACACCTGGTCTGGCGTGGCGTCGATATCGATATGGGTCGTGGTGCTTGCCATGATGATTGCTTAACCTGGCAGTGGCGCGTTGGCGGCCACCAGCTGTTCGGCGCGCATCTCCTGCCAGAAGGCGGCGGGAATCACGCTGTTAAGTGCGGCCATGTCTTCGGCCAGGCGTTCCGGACGGCTGGCGCCGGGAATCACGGCGGCCACGGCCGGGTTGGCCAGCGAAAATTGCAGCGCGGCGGCCTTGACGCTCACATTATGGCGCGCGGCAATTGCCTTGATGCGCTCGACCCTGGCGATGATTTCCGGTGAGGCCTGCTGGTATTCGAAGTGGCTGCCGCCGGCCAGGATGCCCGAGCTGTACGGACCGCCCACCACGATATCGACATTCTGTTTTGCCGCTTCCGGCATCAAACGCTGCAGGGCGCGCTCATGGTCGAGCAGGGTGTAGCGGCCGGCCAGCAAAAAGCCGTCCGGTTGCGCTTCGGCCAGGCCCAGGGTCAGCTCCAGCGGCTCGACCTTGTTCACGCCGATGCCCCAGGCCTTGATCACGCCTTCCTCGCGCAGACGGGTCAGGACGCGGAAGGCGCCGGTGCGGGCGATCTCGAATTGCGCCAGCCAGTTGTCGCCATGGAAATCCTGGGCGATATCATGCACCCAGACGATATCGAGATGGTCGGTGTCCAGGCGTTTCAGGCTGTCTTCGATCGAGCGCAGGGTGGCGTCGGCCGAGTAGTCGTCGACGATCCTGTTCGGGCGGCCGAACTCGAACAGGCCGCCTTTTTCGCCCAGTTCGCGGCTGGCCGGATCTTCCACCTCGTCCAGAATCAGTCGGCCGACCTTGGTGCTCAGCACATAGTCTTCACGGCGCTGTTTTTTCAGTGCGGCGCCCAGGCGCAGTTCGGCCAGGCCGGCGCCGTAGAACGGGGCGGTATCGAAGTAGCGGATGCCGCTGTCCCACGCCGCGTCGACGGTGGCCAGCGCTTCCTCTTCAGGAATGTTGCGAAACATATTGCCCAACGGCGCCGTGCCGAAACCCAGTTTGCCCTTCAGTAAGTGTTTGATACTCATGGTGTTTTCCTTTGTGTGGTTCAATGAAGTGATTCAGTAAGGACAGAATAGCTGGACAAGTTAAGCCTGTCCAAGACATAATTTGCGCAACTTAAGTCTTGGAAGGTCTGACATGCTCGATATGCGTCAATTGCAATACTTCGTCGCCGTGGCCGAGGAAGAACACGTGGGGCGCGCCGCCGAGCGCCTGCATATCTCGCAATCGCCGCTGAGCCGGCAGATCGCCCAGCTGGAAGAAAAGCTGGGACTGACCTTGTTCGAGCGCAATGCCCAGCGCATTCGCCTGACGCGCGACGGCCGCACCTTCCTGGCCGAAGCCAAGGCGTTTCTGACGCATGGCAACCGGCTCGAAGCGCTGGCCAGGCGGCTGGGGCGCGGCGATGAAGGCGGGCTGTGCATCGGCTATATCGAAAACGCCATGCATTCGGGCGTGCTGCCGGACGGCTTGCGGGCCTTGCGCAGCACGCGGCCATCCGTCCATGTCGCTCTTTATAATATGCATTCGGCCGAGCAGGTGGAAGGCCTGCGCCAGCGCAGCCTTGATATCGCGCTGCTGTGCGAGCCGCCGCTGCCGAACGATCCCGATCTCGATTGCGCGCAGGTGCTGAGCGATCCGATGCTGCTGGCCATGCCCGAAAGCCATCCGCTGGCCGGCAAGGCCGAGCTGACGCCGGAAGACCTGGCCGGCCAGGAATGGATCGCCGTGCTGCACAAGGAAAGCGTGCTCAAGCATGATAATTTCGTGGCCGCCTGCGCCCGCGCCGGCTTTACGCCCGATATCCGCATGGAAGCGACCGAGCCGCTGACGGCGCTGGGGCTGGTCGCGGCCGGCCTGGGCATGGCCATGATCCAGCACAGCCTGCGCCAGCATGCGCCGTCCGGCGTGGTGCTGCGATCGCTGCCGTGGTTCGATTACCGCACGCCGCTGTGGGCGGCCTGGCACAAGGTGAATTTGCGGCCGCTGGTGGGGATTTTTCGTGAAACCTTGCTGGAGCGCAGGTCGGAGTAGCGGGGCCGCCAGGGCGCTTGCGCGTCATTCGACAACCCCACCGTCCGACGCTACCGAGGACGCCAACAATGTTGGCGTTGAATCAGCATCAAATCGTCGTGCGATGCC
This sequence comes from Janthinobacterium sp., assembly GCF_031995485.1. Classification (NCBI taxonomy): domain Bacteria; kingdom Pseudomonadati; phylum Pseudomonadota; class Betaproteobacteria; order Burkholderiales; family Oxalobacteraceae; genus Janthinobacterium; species Janthinobacterium sp. The sequence continues at coordinate 25,723 of NZ_DAMAGB010000055.1, read as the reverse complement.
GCAAGTACATCGGCATCCACCACCACATCGCCATAATCAGCGTGGCAATAATGGCGCAGGCGACGATGCCGGCCACGTGGCCGAACACTTCCGAAATCACCAGGTTGGTGCCCAGCGTAAACGCGAACGCCAGCGACAGCGCGCCGGCCATCATGATGCGGTCGGCCACGCGCTTGAAGCGTTCGCGGTCGTTCAGCGGGCGCATGATGCGGTGCTGGATGGCGGGCGCGCTGAGCAGCACCAGGCTGGTCATCGACAGGAAGAAAGTGGCGAGAAAAACGATTTTTTCCGCCTGCACGATCTTCGCAAAGCCGCCGTTGAAGGGCAGGATGATCAGGAATGCCGTCAGCATCTGCGCGCCGGGCAGCAGGATGCGCAGCTCGCTCAGCAGGTCGGACAGGTCGCCGCTGTCGTTCGCGTCCTGCTGTTCCTTCTGGTCCCGCTCCGGATTGATATCATTGACCATCTTGCCACCATCCCGCCACACTGTGAAAACGCCAGTGTGACAGAGATGGCCGGTCCTGACTGTGGTCGCGCGCACGCTCGGCGCAGTTTCAGAACCATTGCTGCCAGCGCTGCGGCGTAGCCAGCGCATGCTGGCGCAGGCGCTGCAGCGGCGTCGACACCATTTCCTGCGCGCTGTGGGTGGCGTCATGGCCGCAGTTGCCGCAATAATGGCGCCGGTGCGGCGCCAGCGCAAAATCGCCCAGGTCCAGGTGCGGGTGGCCGCAACGGGCGCAGTCGCTGCAGCCCAGCGGGGCCTGTTGTTGCACCGCCTGCAGATACGCCGCGGCGGCCGGCGGCGTGAGATTGATCTGCACAATCGAGGGATGAAACAGGCCGGGCAGGGCGCGGCAGTCGATCGCCAGCGCCAGCGCCGTGCGCACCATCAGCGTGCCGCCGTCGTCCGATCTGGCTTGCAGGTGCAGCAGGCCGTCGTTGCCCAGCGCCAGGCTGATGGCGTGATGGCGCGCCGGATCGAACACTTCCGGATACAGCACATAGCCCATGGCGCTGTCATGCAGCTTGCAGCGCGCCGTACCGGTGGCCTCCAGCGCCGCCAGGTCGGCATTGACGCCCCAGTAGCACTGATGGCTGCGGCACCACTGGCGCGGCGCGCCGTTGCGGAACTTGCCGGCGTCCTGCAGATCGCATTCGATCAGGGCGTCGAGACCCGCGCCGGCCTTGAAGTGGCCGGTGATGCTGGAGTTTGCCACGGCGATATGGCCAACGGTCGCTTCCAGCGGCCAGCAGATGCCGGGCAGGGTCAGGGCGGGCATGGCCATCAGCGGCCTTCCTTGGGGGGAAACCAGCCGTCCCAGGTTTCCTTGATGCTGGCGCGCACCATGGCGATCGAGTCGGCATCGCCCTTGAACAGGGCCGAGAAGAAGGCGCCGGCCTGCTTGACGGTAATATCGGGCGGCAGCGGCGGCACGCTCGGGTCGGTCACCACTTCCAGCACGCAGGGCCGCTCGGACGCCAGCGCCTGCTCCCAGCCGCGCGCCACGTCTTCCGGCCGTTCCACATGGATGCCTTTCAGGCCGATCAACTCGGCATACGCGGCGTACGAAAAATCGGGCAGCGCCTGCGAATCGGCGTAGCGCGGATCGCCGCTCATGGCGCGCTGCTCCCACGTCACCTGGTTCAGGTCATTGTTTTTGAGCACCATGATGACCAGGCCGGCAGGCATGCCTTCCCGCGTCCACTGGCGCCAGTATTTCGAAATGGTAATGAGCTCGTTGATGCCGTTCATCTGCATGGCGCCGTCGCCCACCAGCGCGATCACGGTGCGCTCAGGAAAGGCAAACTTGGCGGCGATCGCATACGGCACGCCCGGCCCCATGCTGGCCAGGCCGCCGGACAGGCTGGCCTTCATGCCACGCCGCAATTTGATATCGCGCGCATACCAGTTGGCGGCCGAGCCCGAGTCGCAGGTCAGGATGGCGTTGTCTGGCAGGCGTGGCGACAGTTCCCAGAATACGTGCTGCGGGTTGACGGGATCGGCGTCGTTCATGGCGCGCGCCTCCATCACGCGCCACCAGCGGGCCACGTTTTCTTCGATCTCCGCCTGCCAGCTGCGATCCACTTTCCGTTCCAGCAACGGTATCAGGGCGCGCAGCGTGGCACGCGCGTCGCCGACCAGGCTGCATTCCATCGGGTAGCGCAGGCTGGTCATCTTTGCGTCGATATCGATCTGCACGCCGCGCGCCTGGCCTTCCTCCGGCAAAAATTCGGAATACGGAAAGCCCGAGCCGACCATCAGCAGGGTGTCGCAGCCGTTCATCATGTCGTGGCTGGGCTTGGTTCCCAGGAGTCCGATGGAACCCGTCACAAACGGCAGCTCGTCCGGCACCGCCGCCTTGCCCAGCAGCGCTTTCGCCACGCCGGCGCCAAGCAGGTCCGCGATCTCGATCAGTTCCTCGGTCGCCTGCAGCGCGCCGGCGCCGGCCAGGATCGCCACCTTCTTGCCCTGGTTCAGGATATCGGCCGCCATCCGCAAGGTCGCCGCATCGGGCACCATGCTGTGCCCCAGCGCGCCCATGCCCGAATGCACGGTGCCGTGTTCGCGCGGCGGCACGGGCACGGCCGGCAAGTCCTGCAAGTCGTTGGGAAAGATGATGCAGGTAACGCAGCGCTGCTCGCGCGCAATGCGCATGGCGCGGTCGATCAGGTGGCGCACCTGGGCCGGATCGGTGGCCATGTGCACATATTCGTGGGCCACGTCCTTGAACAGCGAGGCCAGGTCGACTTCCTGCTGGTAGTCGCCGCCGAGCGCCGCGCGGCGCTGCTGGCCGACGATGGCCACCACCGGCTGATGGTCGAGCTTGGCGTCATACAGGCCGTTGAGCAAATGGATGGCGCCCGGCCCCGAGGTGGCCAGGCAGACGCCCACTTCGCCGGTGAACTTGGCGTGGCCGGTGGCCATGAAGGCCGACATTTCCTCGTGCCGCGACTGGATGAAGGCGATCTTGTCCTGGCGGCCGAACGCGCCGACGATGCCGTTGATGCCATCGCCGGGATAGCCAAACACGCGTTCCACGCCCCATTCGTGCAGGCGCTGCAAGAGAAAATCGGCAACGGTAGCGGCCATGTCGTATCCTTCGCGGGTGTTGTAGTAAAGGCCAGCATAATATTTTTTCAATCTTGCCGTCGCACGCCGCCACTACATGCTGTGCGGCAATCGAATCGCCCATGGGGCCACCGCGCCCGGACACAGTACAATCGTGATAGGCAGGGGCGTTCCCTGCACGGACATGGACAGGAGAAAATCATGGGTTTGTTTGATCAACTGGCAGGACAGGCCATCGATGCCCTGGGTAACAAGGGCGGCGTGCATGCGGAAGGCCAATCGGGACTGTTATCGAGCATCATGGAACTGATCAACCAGCATGGCGGCCTGGCCGGCCTGCTGCAGCAGTTCCAGCAAAGCGGCCTGGGCGACCAGGTGGCCAGCTGGATCGGCACGGGCGCCAATGCGCCGGTGTCCGGCGAGCAGGTCAAGGGTGCGCTCGGCGCCGACGCCATCAGCCAGATCGCCGCGAAACTGGGCCTGGCGCCGGAAGCGGCCTCGGGTGGCCTGGCGGCGCTGCTGCCGCAACTGATCGATCACCTGACGCCGAATGGCCAGGTGCCGGAGGGCAATGACCTGATGGCGCAGGGCTTGAATTTGCTGAAGGGTAAATTCTTCGGTTAAGGCGTTTCAGGCGGCCGCCATCATGCCGAAACGCTGAGGCGGGACATTCAGCCGCGCCGTGCTGCCTTCCACCATGCAGGACAGATAGCGCTTGCGTTCCACTTCGCCGCCGCGCCGCTGCATCAGGCGCGACAGCATGGCGACCGCGTCGGTTGCCATTTTTTGCACGGGCTGGCGCAGGGTGGTGATGTCATAGCTGAGCCATCCCGAGGCGTCGAGCGCGTCGAAGCCCGCCACCGACATCGTATCGGGCACGCGGATGCCCAGCTGGTGGCGCGCCGTGTCCAGGCAGCCGATGGCCATGATGTCGTTGCCGCAGATCACGGCGTCCGGTATGCGTCCCAGGCGGTCGATAATCTTGTGCAGGCCGGCGCCGCCGCTGTCGTAATCGTAATTGCCGCTGACCACCACCGGTGCCGGCAAACCCAGCTCCAGCAGCCGGTCCAGCATGCCGGACTTGCGTTCCTGCGCCGTGGTCGAGTCGCCGGGGCCGTCGATCATGGCGAACTGGCGGTGGCCCGACTCGGCCAGCCGCGACACCAGCAGGCGCGCGGCCTCGGCCTGGTCGCACAGCACCGAATGGACGGCATGGCCGCGCGGGCAACGGTTGTACAGCACCAGCGGCACGTCGCGGCGGGCAAATTCGGCGATCTGCTGGTCCGACAGCCAGGCCGCGACGATGGCGCCGTCGACCTGGTATTGCCACACGTCGCACAGTACCTTGCCGATATCGGCCTCGCGTTCCAGCGTGAACAGCAGCAGGCGCTTGCCCTGGCGCGCGATCTGCTCGCTCAGGTCCGAGAGTACCTGCGGGTAATACAGATTGGCCATGCTGGAGACGATCACGGCCACCAGGTTGGAGCGCCGCGTCGACAGGCTGCGCGCGGCCGCGTTCGGAATGTAATCGAGCGCGGCAGCGGCCCGCATGACCTTGGCGAGCGTGGCCGGCGAGACGCTGGCGCCCGGCTTGAAGCTGCGCGATACGGCCGATTGCGACACGCCGGCCAGCAGCGCCACGTCATAGGAGGTGACGCGGCGGCCATCGCCATTCATGGGGCGCTCGGCAATACCGTTGCCAGCGCCGTGCTCTACAGTCGTCTTTTTTCGCATGGGAATCTTGCCAGCCACTCAAAGTAGTCCTGCGGGCCCGGCCGCGCAGGTGCAGGGCGGCCGGATCGGACAATGAGCATAGCGCAAAAGATTGCTATGTGGCAAGACCGTTTCTTATCTGGCTTGCAAATTTATTTAGTTGGCAAACATCATGATTTGCTACCACGTGTTTTTGCCGGCTATTGCGCCGACTCGCACGGCCCGACGCCATACGGGCTGGTCTGCCCTGGCGGCGGCACGCGGCGTTCGCTGTAGTCGCGCGCCAGGGTCGGCAACGGCATTTCCGTGGTGGCGGTCGCTTCCGTGCCGGCCACGGTGCCGCGCACGCTCAGGGCCAGTTGCACCCACGAGCCGTAGTTGCGCGGATAGCTGACGGTAATCGTCGCCAGGCCCAGCGCGTCGGTCTGGCCGCTGGCGCTGACCGTCAGGGGAATGCCCGGATCGAGCACGCCATTGCCATTGAGGTCATAGGCGGCATCAAAAATGCCGTTGCGCAGCACGTCTTCGTTGGCGCAGCTGTAGCGCGGCAATGCCAGGCGCCAGGTGCCCGTGTCGGGAAAGTCCTGCTTGTCCGCTTCCCACACATAATAGCCCTTGCCGTAGCGGCTGGGCCAGCCTGCGGCCGTGATGGCCACGCCTTGCACGGCATTGCCGGCGCTGTCGGAAACGAACACGGCGATCTCCTTCTGCAGCACGCTGGCGGAATGTTCGCGCACGGTATTGCCGCCGCCAAACTTGATCGACAGCGCTTTTTTGGCCACCGTCAGCAGTACCTGCGCCGTGGCGGCTGCCTGCGTGGCGCCCTGGATGCTGGCCTGGATCTGCACGCCGTCGCGGCCGCTGTCGGCCGGGCCCGCCACATAGATGGTGCGCGCCAGGCCGTCCGAGCCGCTGGGCACCGGCGCCGTCTGCCGCAGGTAGCCGCCGCTGGGGTCGCTCAGGATGGTAAACACCACGGGCGCATGCTTGACCAGGTTATTGGTGGTGCCGTCGCGCACCACGGCGCTGATGGTGCTGCTGCCGGCAGCGTCGACCGTGCTGCCGGCGTTGGCGCCCAGCACGGCAGGATCGGCCTGGACCGTGATCTTGCTGGCGCTACCGAGCAGTGCAACGAATTCCAGCCGCGTCTGCGCCGTCGGACCGCCGGCCACGCTGGCCGTGATGGTCGCCACGCCCGTATTGGCCGACTGCACATAGCTGCGCGGCAAATCGCCATTGCTGAACGCCAGAGTGGAAGGCAGGGCGATGGTGCAGGCGCTGTCGGCAAACAGGCTGCCACGCGACGTCGCCAGGCTGGCGCTGCCAGATTGCGCCACGCCACCGGCTTCGTAGCGCACCTCGATCGCCTGGCAGGCCATGGCCGGCACCTCCTGCAACAGTTCGGCGCCGCTGGCGTCCCGGCCAATTGCCGGACTGATGCGCAGCTCGCTGCCGGCTACCGCATACGCGTGCGAGACGGACGCGCCCAGCGCGCTGGCCGAGACGGCATTGTTGCCCAGCGCGCCAGCATTCAGGCGCAGCACCAGCTTGCCTTGCGCATTGCTGACGGCGGGCGCGCCATCCTTGACCGCCAGGCCGTTGCCCGTGTAGCTGATGGCCGCGCCGGCCACCGGCTGGCGCGCCGAGTCGCGCACCGTGACGGTAAGATCCGCCTGCTGGCCCAGGGTCAGCAGCGACGGGCCGGCCAGTTCCACCGTGCTGCCGGTCACCGCCACCGTGCCGCTGCCGCTCCGGGCGCCCACCGTGGCCGTGACCCTGATGCTGCGGTTCTGATTGACGCCGCCCGTACCCAGCACCGCGCGCGCCTGGCCGTTCCTGTCGGTCACCGCCTCGACGCTGCCGAGGATGCCGGAGTCGGCCGCAAAGGCGATGGTGGCGCCCGGCAGCGCCAGGTTGGCGGCGTCCTTGACCAGCGCCGTGACGGCCACTTCGCTGCCGGGCAGGCCGGCGGACGCCAGTTCGGTACTGGAAAACACCAGCCGCACGGAGCTGGCCAGGCTGGCCGGATCGGCTGGCGCGACCGGCGTGACGGGCGTCGTGACCGGCGGCAGGGTGCCACCGCAGCCGGCGGTGCCGCCCAGCGAGCAGCCGCTGGCGGACTGGGCGTCCGAGCCGCCTCCGCCACAGCCGGCCATGCCCAGGGCGAGCACGGCGGGCAGCAGCATGGGCAGGGCGCGTTGAATCAGGCGGATCGGCATCACGGCAGTCTCCAGAAAATTGCTTGCAGTCAATTTCTCCAGATTAGCTTTTACGTGCCGGCCCCCTCTTGATGCAGAGCAAAGCCGGCCTGCTTCGCGGCTCTGCGCGGATTTTTCTGGTGCAATAGCCGGGCTTCTGGTAGCATAACGCCCCTTTATTCAGGGAAGGGTCGACATGGCCAATGCTTGCGGCGTCGATTTCGGCACGTCAAATTCCACGGTAGGTTGGGCGCGTCCAGGGCAGAGCACCATGCTCGGCCTGGAAGACGGCAAGCCGACCCTGCCGTCAGTGGTGTTCTTCAATGCGGAAGATGAAGAGGTCAGCTTCGGCCGCGCGGCGCTGGCCGGCTACCTGGCCGGCTACGAAGGCCGCCTGATGCGCTCGCTGAAAAGCCTGCTCGGTACCAGCCTGATCGACGGCCAGACGGAAGTGGGCGGCCGCGCCTTGCCGTTCCGCCTGCTGCTGTCGCAATTTATCGGAGAAGTGAAAAAACGCGCCGAGCAGTCGGCCGGCCGCGAATTTACGTCGGCCGTGTTTGGCCGTCCCGTCTTCTTTATCGATGACAACGCCCAGGCCGACCAGCTGGCGCAGGATACCCTGGCCGAGGTGGCGCGCTCGGTCGGCTTCAAGGACGTGGCGTTCCAGTTCGAACCGATCGCCGCCGCCTTCGACTACGAGTCGCAGATCGACCGCGAAGAACTGGTGCTGATCGCCGACATCGGCGGCGGCACTTCGGACTTTTCGCTGGTGCGCCTGTCGCCGGAACGCGCGAAAAAGGCCGAGCGCCGCGACGATATCCTGGCCACCGGCGGCGTGCATATCGGCGGCACCGACTTCGATAAATACCTGAGCCTGTCGTCCGTCATGCCGCTGCTCGGCTATGGCAGCCGACTGCACAACAACAGCGAAGTGCCATCGAGCTACTATTTCAACCTGGCCACCTGGCATACCATTAACCTGGCCTATACCAAGAAGATCTGGGTACAGCTGGCCGATGTCTGCCGCGATGCGCGCGAGCAGGACAAGATGGGACGCCTGCAAAAGCTGATCGACGAGCGCGCCGGCCACTGGCTGGCGATGAAGGTCGAGGAGGGCAAGATCGCCCTGTCCGACGCCGCCGAAGTGCAGCTCGAACTTGATCGCCTGTCGCCCGCGCAAAGCCTGCTGCTCAAGCGCGCGCAGTTCGACGACGCCATCGGCCACCTGTGCGGCACCGTGGAAGAGACCGTTCTGCGTCTGCTGCGCGACGCGGGCGTGGCGCCGGAAGCGGTCGATACCGTGTTCTTTACGGGTGGTTCCAGCGGCGTGCGTCTGCTGCGCGAAAAGATCGCGGCCCTGGTGCCGTCGGCGCGCAAGGTCGAAGGCGATCTGTTCGGCAGCATAGGCGCGGGCCTGGCGCTGGACGCCGTCAGGAAGTTCGGTTAAGTTCTTCCATTGCTGTCACTGAGAAAGCTGGCCCCATGTACGTGTTTGAGCAACCGATCGTCATGATCGACTTTGAAACGACCGGTTTGTCGCCCGACATGGGCGACCGCATCACGGAAGTGGCGGCGCTGCGCATCGAAGGCGGCCAGATCACCGACCGATTCGTATCGCTGATCAACTGCAATGCGCGCATTCCCTCGTTTATCACGGGCCTGACCGGGATTACCCAGGCGATGGTGGACAAGGCGCCGCCGGTGGCCGAGGTGGTGCCGCAGCTGCTCGACTTTATCGGCAGCGACGCCTTGTCGGCGCATAACGCCAGCTTCGATGAAAAGTTCCTGCGTGCCGAAAGCGCCCGGCTGGACCTGGCGCCGGCGCACCGTTCGCTGGTGTGTTCCCTGAAACTGTCGCGCCGCGTGTTTCCCGGGCTGTCCAGCTACAAGCTGGGGATGCTGTCCAGCCAGCTTGGCATCGCCTTCAAGAGTGCCGCCCACCGGGCCGAGTCCGATGCAGAAGTGGCGGCCCAGGTGCTGATCCATATCGGCCGCCATCTGCGCAGCAATTACGGCCTCGACGGCGTCGACGCCGACCTGCTGGTGTCGCTCAACAAGCTGGCCGCCGCCAAGGTGCCGCAGTTCCTGCAGAAGCATCCGCGCAAGCGCTGAGCGCCACCTTTTCCCTTCCAAGCGAGCTCATCAAAACGATGCAATTTTGTTATTCCGTTTGAGTTCGCTCAAGCCTGCCTGCTTCCCCGAATTTACAATTCAAGCAACAAGCGACTTCACTGCCGGGCTGCCGTTGCGTGCCCGGCCGGCCAGCGCACTGTGCGACAGGAATCGGGGGCACACATGGACAAGCACCATACTGCCAGGGATAGCCACCAGGCCTATATCTGGTTCCGCACGGCAGCCGAGCAAGGCAATGCCTACGCGCAATTCAACCTGGGGCTGATGTACAAAAAAGGCGAAGGCGTGCTGCAGGACGACGCGCGCGCCTTTATCTGGCTGCGCCTGGCCGCGCTGCAGGGACTGGCGTTCGCGCAGAATCACCTGGGCGCCCTGTACTACCATGGCCGCGGCGTGGCGCAGAGCGACGAGGAAGCCGTGCTGTGGTTTCGCCGCGCGGCGGCGCAGGGCGATGCGTCGGCCCAGCAGAACCTGGGCCAGATGTACCGCAAGGGACGCGGCGTGCTGCAGAGCGACGAAATGGCGCTGGCCTGGTTCTACCGCGCGTCCGAGCAGGGCGTGGCCAGCGCGCAGTCGCTGCTGGGCGAAGCCTATGCCCGGGGACTGGGGGCAAAAAAAAATGATGCGCTGGCGCTGGCCTGGTTCCGCAAGGCCGCGCTGCAGGGCGACGCCCAGGCCCAGCTGAACCTGGGCCTGGCCTACCAGCGGGGCCAGGGTGTGATGCAAAGCGACAACCAGGCGGTGGCGTGGTTCCGCCAGGCGGCCGCACAGGGGCTGGCCGTGGCGCAGCGCCAGCTGGGCGTGGCCTATGCGCAGGGCGTGGGCGTGGGCGCCGACCAGCTGCGTGCCTATGCCTGGCTGCTGCGCGCGGCCGAGCAGGATGACGCCGATGCCCAGTTCAACCTGGGCCTGATGCTGGCGCGCGGCCAGGGCGTGGACCAGGACGAAACGCGGGCCGTGGCCTGGTACCGGCGCGCGGCCCGGCAAGGCCACTGTTCCGCCCAATACAATCTGGGCGGCATGCTGGCCAACGGACGCGGCGTGGCGCGCGATGCGCGCGAGGCAGTGGAGTGGTATGGCAAGGCGGCCGGGCAGGGCGCGCCGAATGCCCAGTTCAACCTGGGCGTGATGTATGCCAACGGCCAGGGCGTGCCGCGCGATCCGGCACGCGCCGTGCGCTGGTACCGCACTGCCGCAGAACAGGGCGACGCCAGCGCCCAGAACAACCTGGGCGTGATGTATGCCAGCGGCCACGGCGTACCGCAGGATGACGACCTGGCCGTGTACTGGTATGCGCGCGCGGCCGAGCAGGGCCATGCGCTGGCCCAGTACAACCTGGGCGGCATGTACAACAGCGGGCGCGGCGTGCCGAAAGACCCGGTGCGCTCGTTCATGTGGGTGGCGCTGGCGGCCGAAGGCGGCGACGCCACGGCCGGCGGCGCGGTGGCCGGCTATGCCAGCAAGCTGTCGCATGAGGACATGGGCAAGGCGAGGGCATTGACACAGCAATGGAAACAGGCGCGTGCCGCCGCGCGCGATTGAGCAGCCCCGTGGCGGCGCCGCATGGCATACTGATGCCGCGCCATGACGGTTCATGGCGCGTGCTGACAGGAAATGGCATGACACTACCCACCGGCGAGCATGTCCCTCGCACCTTCACCTTTGTTACCGATACCGCCACCATGTGCGTGTTCGATGTCGCCTGCCTGCGCCACCGGCTCGACGACACGGCCGACTGGTGGAGCATTCCCGCCGACGAACTGGCGGAAGTCAACGCCGGCCATGCCGGGTTTTTCAACCTGGGCAGCGACGGCGCCTATGCGGTCGAGCTGTGCGACGACTTGCCAGATCCGCAGGCAAGCGTCCATCTGCGGGTGCCATCGGGGCGTGTCTTTCTCGGCGCCGCCGAAGAGGTGACGGCCGACGGGCTGGAGCCGGAAGCGGCGTTTGGCGGCGCTTTCCTGCAGCTGGCACCCGGCAACTACCGCGTGCTGGCGCGCCGCGACGATGCGCGCATTGCGCTTGCCGTGCTGCCCGGCGGCGAGGGCGCCAATGCGTTTGCCGAACTGGTGCGGATTTAAAGGACGTCCGGGCGCGGCGCCGGCGCCTGCCGGCGGTCGAGAAACAGGCTGTTGCCGTGGATTTTCTTGGCCTGCTTTTTCGCTTCCGCCGCCTGGGTGGCGATCTGGTGGTGCGTGTAGTACTGGTGCGCCTCGACCTTGATTACGCCCAGCGACAGGCTGATCAGCGAATAAAACACTTTTTTGCCCTGCCGGTCTTCGCTGATATAGCCGCCCCGTTCGCAGTCGCCGATGCTGTAAAACGCCAGGATGGCGGCGGCGAAATCGTTCAGCATGGCCTGGCAGCGCGTTTCCCAGTCTTCGCTCTGGAAAAGGATCATGAAATCGTCGCCGCCGATATGGCCGATGAAGTCGCGATTCGGGTCGCAATGGCTGCTGAGGATTTCGCCCGTCAGCTGGATCACGTCGTCGCCCTTGCGGTAGCCGTACACATCGTTGAACGGCTTGAAGTGGTCAAGGTCGCAGTAGCAGACCCAGAAGCGGCTGCCGCTGTGCAGCAGGCGGTCGATATGCTCGTTGATCGGCACATTGCCCGGCAGTTGTGTCAGCGGATTGGCATAGCGCGCCGCATTGATCTGCATCTGCGTGATTTCGCGCATCAGGTCGTGGCCGGTGCCCATGCCCAGGTAGCGGCCGTGTTCGGTGATGATGAAGCCGTTGTACAGGTGGTGCGCGTCCGATTGCACCATGGTGTAGCTCAGCTCCTGCAAGCTCGTTTCATGGTCGGCGATCAGCGGCCTGGCATCCATGAACACGCTGCACGATTTCTTGCCGTACAGCTCGCGCTGGTAGGGGCGGGCAAAGTGGTCGATCATGTCGAAGCGGCTGATCAGTCCCAGCGGCACGCCATCGTCGACCACCGGCAGTATCATCAGCTTGGGCTCGCGCATGAAGATTTCGTAGACCTCGTTGTTGTTCTTCTCGGTGGAAATTGACGCCACCCGGTGCAACAGTTTGCGGATGCTGGCGCCGTTCTTTTCCAGGCTGCTGCGCTGCGGATACACGGCCACGCCGTTGCGGCCCAGCGCCTGCACCACCTCGGCCGGCAGCGCGCGCGCCGGCATGGCGTTCGGGCGGCCCAGGTGATAGCCCTGGCCGAACGCCACGCCCAGGTCGCGCAGCACCAGCAATTCCGTCTGCGCCTCGATGCCTTCGGCAATCACCAGGGTGCCCGACTTTTCCGCGATCTCCTGGATCGAGCGCACGAACTGCAGCTTGACCGGGTCGTTGTTGATGCCCTGGATAAAGTGCATGTCGATCTTCACGTACTCGGGCCGCAGTTCCGACCACAGCCGCAGGCTGGAAAAGCCTTCGCCCAGGTCGTCGATGGCGATCTGGAAGCCCATGTTGCGGTAATGCAGCACCGCTTCGCGCATCAGCTCGTAATCATAGGTAGGCTGGTTTTCCGTCAGCTCGATAATGATCTGTTCCGGGTTCAGGCCGATCTGCGTGATGTAGCCCAGGGTTTCGCCATGGCGCGCATTGCGCAGCAGCAGGCATTCGGGGCTGACGTTGAGGAACAGCTTGCCCGGCAGCTTGAGTTCGGCAAAGCGTTCCAGCACTACCTGGCGGCACAGATGCTCCACTTCCAGCGTCTGGCCGCAGGCGCGCGCCACCTTGAACAGATTCATCGGTGCATGCAGCGGGCTGTCGGACGGGCCCCGTATCAGGCCTTCATAGCCGATGATGTCGCCGCTGGCCATCTGGATGATGGGCTGGAACAGCGCGCTCAATTTGCGTCCGGCGAGAATGTCGTGCAGTACGTCAAAGGATTCGACTGGCATGGGCAGCGTGGTGGGCGGGACGGGCTTCAGATAAGCCACGTTCGCGGGGGGCGCTGGGTCCGGGCGGGACATGGCGGAAGAGAGGGCGAATGTGTGCATGGCGGAAGGGGGCGCTTGGTTGGCATGGCACCGGAGCAGCCATGATGGTGTTGCCCATAATAAATATGTTTTATGACCGCTTGATGAAATGCCCAAATAAAAGATGGAGAAAGGCCGGCATAACTGTGTTTTAAAAGCTGGGATACACGCTATGATTTACGTTGGCGAAAGTCAACATGGGCAGCCGCGCAGCCGTCTGGCGGGCTTGCTTTCCTCGATACCAACAATGAGACATCACCCATGCAATTACGTAGTGCAACCCTCGTATTCAGTCTGCTGGCCGCCTTCGGTGGCAATGCCCTGGCACAAACCTGCCCTGCGGGCGACAGCCCGGCCGTAACGTATCCCGTTACCAAGAAAGTCGACCAGCAGGACAGCTATTTCGGCACCACGATCGCCGACCCGTACCGCTGGCTGGAAGACGCCAACAGCGCCGAGACGCATGACTGGGTGGTGGAACAGAACAAGCTGACTCAGTCCTACCTGGGCACCATCCCCGAGCGCGAGGCGATCAAGCAGCGCCTGACCAAGCTGTGGAACTACGAGCGTTTCAGCACGCCAACCAAGGAAGGCGGCCGCTACTTCTACACGCGCAACGACGGCTTGCAGAACCAGGCCGTGCTGTACACGGTAAAAAAACTGACGGACCAGCCGCGCCTGCTGCTCGATCCGAACACCCTGTCGGCAGACGGCACGGTGGCGCTGGCCGGCACCTCGATCAGCCCGAACGGCAAATTCCTCGCCTATGCGACGGCCGCTTCCGGTTCCGACTGGAACGAGTGGAAGGTACGCGATATCGACACGGGCAAGGACCTGACGGACGAGATCAAATGGGCCAAGTTCTCGGGCGCTTCCTGGACGAAAGACAATCGCGGTTTCTTCTACAGCCGCTATGACGCGCCGAAGGAAGCGACCAAGCTGGCCGACATCAATTACTTCCAGAAACTGTACTTCCACAAGCTGGGCACGCCGCAAAGCGCGGACGTGCTGGTGTTCGACCGTCCCGACCAGAAGGAATGGGCGTTTGGCGGCAGCAAGGTCAGCGATGACGGCAATTACCTGATCATCACGGCCACGCAAGGCACCGAACGCAAGAACCGCATTTTCTACAAGGATCTGCGCCAGAAGAATGCCAAGGTGGTGGGCCTGCTGGAAGAATTCGACGCCTCGTATTCGTTTATCGACAATGTCGGCCCGGTGTTCTACTTTGCGACCGACAACAAGGCGCCGAAATCGCGCGTGATCGCCATCGATATCCGCAAGCCTGCAGTGGCTGACTGGAAAGAAATCGTGCCGCAAAGCGAGCAAACGCTGGTGTCGGCCAATATCCTGAACAACCAGCTGGTGCTCGACTACCTGAAGGATGCACAGACGCAGATCACCATCACCGACCTGAACGGCAAGCTGGTGCGCACGGTGGAACTGCCGGGCATCGGCTCGGCCGGCGGCTTCAGCGGCAAGCGCCAGGACACGGAAACGTTTTATTCGTACACCAGCTTCACCACGCCGGCCACCATCTACCGCTACGACCTGAAGACGGGAAAAAGCAGCGTGTACCGCCAGCCGAAGGTCGATTTCGATCCGAACGCGTTTGACGTGCGCCAGCAGTTCTTTACCAGCCGCGACGGCACCAAGGTGCCGATGTTTATCGTCTCGAAAAAAGGCATGAAGCTCGACGGCTCGAATCCGACCTATCTGTACGGCTACGGCGGCTTCAATATCTCGCTCACGCCCGCGTTCTCGGTGGCCAACCTGGCCTGGGTGGAAATGGGCGGCGTCTACGTGATGGCCAACCTGCGCGGCGGCGGCGAGTACGGCGAAGCCTGGCACCAGGCCGGTACCAAGCTGAACAAGCAAAACGTGTTCGACGACTTTATCGGCGCGGCCGAATGGCTGGTGGCCAACAAGGTCACCTCGCCGTCGAAACTGGCGATCGGCGGCGGCAGCAATGGCGGCCTGCTGGTGGGCGCGGCCATGACGCAGCGCCCGGACCTGTTCGCCGCCGCGATCCCGCAGGTGGGCGTGCTCGACATGCTGCGCTTCCACAAATTCACCGTGGGCTGGGGCTGGGTGCCGGACTATGGCTCGTCCGACGACGCCGAGCAGTTCAAGGCGCTGGTCAAGTACTCGCCGCTGCACAACCTGAAGCAGGGCGGCTGCTATCCGGCCACCATGATCACCACCGCCGACCATGACGACCGCGTGGTGCCTGCCCACAGCTTCAAGTTCGCCGCCGCCGCCCAGGCCGCGCAAGGCGGCGCCGCGCCGGTGCTGATCCGCATCGACAGCAAGGCCGGCCACGGCGCCGGCAAGCCGACCGCCAAGCAGATCGAGGAAGTGTCCGACCGCTGGGGCTTTCTGAGCCGCGCGTTGAAGATGACGCCGACCGAAGTGGGGGAACCCGCAAAAGTGGCTGCACAATAACGATATTATTGGCGTTGATTGGCGCCGCTGGTGGTGTCGGATTACGCGCAAGCGCTAATCCGACCTACGGTCACTTGCGCTGCGCATAGGATGGTAGGTCGGATTAGGCCGCAGGCCGTAATCCGACGACATTGTTGGCGTTGATTGGCGCCGCTGGTGGTGTCGGATTACGCGCAAGCGCTAATCCGA
>NZ_DAMAGB010000055.1:0-9932 GCF_031995485.1 Janthinobacterium sp. | reverse complement strand
CCTGCGGTCACTTGCGCTGCGCATAGGATCGTAGGTCGGATTAGGCCGCAGGCCGTAATCCGACAACATTGTTGGCGTTGATTGACGCTGCTGGTGGCGTCGGCTTGCGCGCCAAGCCGACCTACGATCGAACGGCCGCAATCCTGGCCAGTACACCTTCCCCGAACACCGTCTGAAACGGCAAATCCTTGCGCTGCGCATAGCCGATATAGCAGTCGCACTTGAAGCGCGGGCAGCTGCGCTCCTGCAGGATCTCGGCCAGATCATCCGTATATAAATTCCCCAGCCGCTGCGCCAGGAAATGGCAGCGCGCCAGTTCGCCGTCGCCGTCGATCGACAGCGACGTCTCGCCGGCGAAACAGCCCTTGCCGCGCGACGGCACCGGCCGGCGGTTCTGCAGGAACCATGGATCGATGGCGTCCAGCCAGGCCAGGTCCTCTGCCGTGTAGTAGCCGGGACCGCGCCGGTCATACGCGTTCAGCCACAGATACACGTGCTCGGGCAGCGCCGCGCGCAGCGCCCGAATCGCCTCGTAGTGCTCGTGCATGGCCACCACCCCGACCGAATGGCGCACGCCCATGGCGTCGAGCCGTTTGCAGCGTTCGACAAAGCGCGCAATTGTCGTCTGGCCCGGGTGATAGGTGCACCACAGGCCGATTTTTTTCCGTCCCCGCATGCCGTCCAGCCAGCCCAGGGGACCTGCGAGATTGGTCTGCAGCGCCACCTGCCGCACGTGGGGCAGGGCCGCCAGCGCCTGCATGGCGCTGCGGTAATGGCGCCGCACCAGCGCTTCGCCCCACGGCGTAAACAGCACGCTGATCGGGCGCGCTTGTTCCGCGACCCAGCCCGTGAAGCGGGCCACTTCGCGCGCATCGCGCGCCAGCACGGCGCGGCTGTCCCGCTTCTTGGCGAACGGGCAGTAGGCGCAGGCGTAGTTGCAGCTCGACAGCGCGCCGCGGTACAGCAGCGACAGGGTATCTGGCTGCACCGTCAGCACGCCTGGCCGCTTTCCGCCATCAGCGCGCGCACGGTATCCGACGCCAGCCACGGGCCGATGGTGTCGGCGTACGCGTAGCCACGGTCATTCAGGCGCAGCAGCGGTCCATTTTGCGTGACCAGTTCCAGCGCAAACAGCTCGGCCAGCTGCGGCAGGTCCGCCAGGCAGTCGCTGCCGAAACGGGCCGCATAGGCGTCCAGGTCCAGGCCCGGCTCGGTCAGCAGCGACTGGATCACATAGCGCCGCTGCTGGTCTTCCTGGCCCAGCAGATAGCCGTGTTCGGCCTGCGCGAAGCGCGCTTCGTCCAGTGCCAGGTAGTTGTCGATAATGCCGATGGTCTCCGTGCGCGCCACCGCGTATTCGCTCGAGTAGTGCAGCTGCGCCGTGTACGAACGGGCGCCGGCGCCCAGGCCCACCATGCCGTCGTTTTGGCAGCAGTAGGACGGGCCGGCGTCGTCGGGCGCATGCGGCGCGCGGAACATGCGCATCGATACCTGCTCATAGCCTTGCGCGCGCAGATGGTCGCGCGCGGCCGCATACAGCGCCAGGCGGCTGTCGCCGTCGCGCGCCAGCATGATGGGGTTGAGCGTGTCGGCGCCATTGCGGCGCGCGATCTTGCCCAGGCCCGTCTGCTCGCGCACGTACAGCGGATACAGGTAGATTTCTTCCGGCTGGAACGCCAGCGCGCTGTCGATCGAGGCCAGCAGGCTGGCCACCGTCTGGCCGGCAATGCCGTAGATCAGGTCCAGGTTCAGCGTGGGAAAGCCTGCCGCGCGGATCAGGGCGATGGCCTGGCGCACGGTGGAGTTCTGCTGGGGCCGCGCCAGCGCGCGCATCTCGCCGGCGGCAAAGCTCTGGATGCCCAGGCTGACGCGGTCGATGCCGTGTGTGCGGCAGACGGCCAGCCGCTCCGCCGTGATGGTTTCGGGCGAGGCTTCGATGCCGGCCGGCGTGGTCTGCAGGTCGATGCCGAGAATATCGCGCGCGCCGCACAGCAGGGTGTCGAGCTGCGCCGCCGACAGATACGTGGGCGTGCCGCCGCCGAGCGCAAAGCGGGCAAAGCGCCGCTCGCCCAGGGCGCCGTCCATCGCGCGCATCTGCACCAGCACCTGCTGCACATAGCGCTCGACCATGTCCGCGCCGGGGCGCGCCATGGCGAACAGATTGCAAAAGCCGCAGCGCATTTCGCAGAACGGAATATGGATGTAGGCGAACAGGGCGGAGCGGTCCTGCCGCGCCCAGACCGGCGCCAGCGGCGTCGCTTGCGCAAGGGTACGGTAGGCTGCCTTGTGCGGATAGGAATACGAATACGCCTGGTAGGGCGTGTGGCGCATGCGCTGCGCCAGGGTGCCTGGCTGTTCGGATGGATTCACGGTGCGGCTCCCTGGGAATGCTGGTGTGAGGATGGAATAAAAAAATGCGCGTACGGCACGTTCCAGACGCTGTCGTGCGCCACGCGGTGGCCGCGATAGCCATCTTCGCCATAGGCGCTGCCGTGGTCCGAGCAGACGATGGCAAAGGTCGGCGCGCGCGCGGCGCAGGCGGCAAACAGCGGCGCCAGCGCACCGTCGACATAGCGCAGCGCGGCCGCATGGCTGTCGAGGTTGTCGGCGCGGCAGCCGGGCAGGTAGGCGCGGTTCGGTGTGTGCAGCGCGGCGACGTTGATGAATAAAAAAGTGCGCTGGGCGTTTTCCGCCAGCAGTTGCATCGCCAGCGCCACCTGCTTTTCCGTCGAATGGCGTCCGGCCACGCCCATGCCGGCGCTCCAGTGGCTTTCCTGGAACAGCGCCGGCAGCACGCTGCCCAGCGCCGTCTGTTGATTGAAGAAACCGACGCCGCCGATGCAGATGGTGCGGTAGCCGCGCGCGGCCAGCGCTTCCGGCAGGCTCGCCTGTTCGAACGTGTACGTGTGCGGCGAGGTGGTTTCGCTGCGCGCAAAAGCGCTGGCAAACAGGCGCGGGTGGCGGCCTGGCGCCGACGGCGTGGGCAGAAAACCCGCAAAAAAGGCCTGGTGCGCCGCATAGGTAAAGGTGGCCGGTGAATGGCGCCGCTCCCAGCCGGTGGCCGGCAAAAAACGCGCCAGCACCGGCAATTCGCCGGCCGCGAACAGCGCCTGCGCCACGTCGTGGCGCAGGGTGTCGAGCGTGATGAAGACGATATCGTGGCTGCCCACGATGGCGTGCATGTCGGGGATAGGGACTTCAGGCATGGCGCATTTGCATTTCATAAGTGTCCAATTCCTGCCACAGCAAACCGGGCAGCAGGTCGCCGAACGCATTCGCTTCCAGCACATGGGCCTGGCCACGGCGCACCACCAGGTCGTAGCCGGTGACGCCGCTGGCGGGAAAGGCCAGCGCCGCCTGGCCGGTGGCTGCTTCCAGCGCCGCCATGTCAGGCTCGCTCAGCAGCGTGGAAGGATCGCCGCGCTGGTTGTCGAGGTGCAGATTGGTCATCATGCGGTTGCCCATGCGCGCCACGCGGTGCACGGGCTGGCCGTTGATGGCGACCACGCGCAGATCGTAGTGGCCGTCGCCGATGCGCGGCTTGTCGATCCATTGTTCCGCATACAGTTGCTGCGCCGCCAGCGCGTCGACCAGCGCGGCGATATCGGCAGGGTTTTCATGGCGCGCGATGCGCTTGACATTGAACAGCCGCGTTTCGCCGCCAGCGTGCGCCATGCTGGCCGAGGTGGTGGCCTGCTGGCGCCCGGCTTTGTTCCTGCGGTACGCCACCACGCCCGAGGCGGACGAGCCATAGCGCGGCTTCAGATAGACGCGGTCGAGATCGTGCCAGCGCAGCAGCGACTGCAGATGGTCGTAGCCATCGATGCGTCCCAGCAGCGCGGGTGTCGCCACGCCATGCGCGGCCAGGTGCTGCTGGCAAGCCAGTTTGTCGGTCATAAGAGCAATGTCGCGCGGTGGATTGACCACGCGCGCCTGCGGCAGCGTTGCCAGTTGCGCGGCCAGCCGCGCCATGGCGGCGTCAAAACCGGCAAACCAGCTGTCCATCGCCAGCAGTTCGCCATGGGCGGGTGGGCGTACGGGAGCGCGGTCCTGCAGCCGACAGCCGTCGCGCAGCAATTGCAGATGCGCGGCAGGATCGTCGCCGGGTGGCTCGATCTTGAAGCGGCAGGGCTGCGCCAGCGCGGTGCCGAGCAGCGCGGGCTGCGCCAGCCAGTCGCGCCATTCGAGCACCCGCGCCGGCGGCAGCTTCAATCGCGCGCGCGCCGCCTGCAGCAGGCGCACGCGCTTGCTGCCGTTGGTGGCCAGCAGGATCATGGGAAGCAAGGGAGAATCTTATTCGCCGACGGCGACGTAGCGGTAGACTTCATCGTCATCCTCGTCGTCTTCCTGCGGGTCGTCCAGCCGGACCGGGAAGGGCAGGGCCTTGAGTTTTTCCTGGTTTTCTTCGGAAATATAGTGATGCGACAGGTCCATGCGCTTCAGCTTGCCCAGTTGCGTGCCACTGAGCAGTGCTTCGGCGCCGATATCGCCCAGGGTGCCCAGCGACAGGTCCAGCGTTTCGACGGTCGCCAGCAGCGGCTCGTTGGCCAGCCACACGGCCAGTTCGTCGGCAATCTGCGCGTCGCGCAGGCCCAGGTAGCGCAGCGTCGGCGTGGCCAGCTGCGCCAGCACTTTTTGATACAGCGCCACGTCGCCGGAGAAGCCGTAGTCGTCGGTGCCCAGCCACAGTTCCAGGTATTCCAGCTTGGGCATGCTCGATTCGGCCAGTGCCTGGGCGATCTTCTGGTCCAGGCCGCCGGACTCGATGGTGAACTTGCGCAGGTTCTGGTGCGCGAACGGCTCGATGACGAGCTCATTGCCGCCGCGGATGCGCAGCTCTTCCAGTTGCGGGAAGGCGTCCAGCAGCGGCTTGTAGCTGCCCTGCACGATCCACGAAATTTCGCACTCTTCGTACGTCATGTCGCCGATAAACAGCGCGCGCAGGTTCGGCAACTGTGGCGCATGGCTGGCCAGCGCGGCGATCACTTCGTCGGCGCCCGCTTCATACGGGTCGCCCCACATGCCGATGATCAGCGCTTCGAGCGCATTCTTGTCGGTCTTTTCCAGGAAGCCGGCGATCAGCTCCGGCATCTTGCGCTTGTCGTCGTATTCGAGCGACAGGCGGTAGACGATATCCTGCCCGGGCTGCAGCGCAATATCAGGATCGTACTGGACGACTTTTTTTTTGTGGAAGAGGGTGGTGCTTTCGGAAATCGTCATCGGTAAGGCTCCATGAAAGGCAGTGGAAAGCTTGTCTATTCCGAAAGCTTAGCATGGACGCAAGGGCATATTGCACACTGCTGGAAAGCAACTAACGGTGGATGACCACCAGCAAAGCCTTGCCTTCGGTCTTGCCCAGGTTGCGGATGATATGCGGCTGGTCGGCCGGATAGCGCGCCGTGCCGCCATTCTTGACCTTTTTCTTTGCGGCGCCCACCTCCAGTTCCAGGTTGCCGTGAATGACGGTCAAATGCTCGGTGGTGCCCGGGTCGTGCGGCTGCGAGGCCAGCTCGCCGCCCGGCGCCAGGGTCACCTCATACCACTCGTATTTGCCGGCCAGTTCCATCGGCCCCAGGATGCGCAGCACATAACCCGCATGGTCGCCGGGCAGGGTGGGGGTTTCGTGGGCGTCGGTGACGCGGATGGTTTCCACGGCTTTTTCCGCGCTCGACAGCAGTTCGCCGATCTGCACGCCCAGCGCATTGGCCAGGCGCCAGGTAATGGCGATGGTGGGATTGGCTTTTTCGCGTTCGATCTGCGACAGCATGGACTTCGAGACGCCCGCGATGCGCGACAAATCCTCCAGTGTCAGGCCGCGCGCCAGGCGCAGCCGTTGCAGGGTGGCGCCCACTTCGGGCGGAGAATTGGTCGAAACACTGGTTTTCATCGGCTGTTGGCTTGCAAAGTTCAATAGGCTTGGGTAATATCCACTATATTGAATTTCAGTTCGACATAGTGGATTTCGGAAGTGGTTCAGGAAAAGCGTTAAACTGTACACTGCATTCCGAACAGCGCTTCACGGTACAGCATATGGCGCGTACCGGTCAAGCAACGGCCTTTCCCCATGGCGGCAACCCAACACGGACACCCAAGGAGCATCATGAGCGAGCAAGCGAAGAACACCTTTTTCAGCGGTCTGCAACAGAACCTCGATCAACTGCGCCAGCAGGGCCTGTACAAGCCCGAGCGCGTGATCGCCTCGCGCCAGGGCGCTGAAGTGGTGTGCGACGATGGCCGCACCCTGATCAATATGTGCGCGAACAATTACCTGGGCCTGTCGGGCGACCTGCAGACGCAGCAGGCGTCGATCGCCGCCACCGAAAAATACGGCTACGGGCTGTCGTCGGTGCGCTTTATCTGCGGCACGCAGACCGTGCACAAGGAACTGGAGCAGGCCATCTCGTCCTTCCTGGGCACCGAGGACACGATCCTGTACGCGGCCGCCTTCGACGCCAACGGCGGCGTGTTCGAGCCGCTGTTCGACGAAAGCGACGCCATCATCTCGGATGCGCTCAACCACGCTTCGATCATCGACGGCATCCGCCTGTGCAAGGCCGGCCGCTACCGCTACCTGCATAACGACATGGCCGACCTGGAAGTGCAGCTGCAGGCGGCCGTTGCCGCCGGCAAGCGCCATAAAGTCATCGTCACCGACGGCGTGTTCTCGATGGACGGCACCATCGCCCAGCTCGACAAGATCTGCGACCTGGCCGACCAGTACGGCGCGCTGGTGATGATCGACGAATGCCATGCCTCCGGCTTTATGGGCGCGACGGGCCGCGGCACGCACGAACACCACAACGTGATGGGCCGCATCGACATCATCACGGGCACCCTGGGCAAGGCGCTGGGCGGCGCGATGGGCGGCTTTACCTCGGCGCGCAAGGAAGTGATCGACACCCTGCGCCAGAAGTCGCGCCCGTATCTGTTCTCGAACACGCTGGCGCCGTCGATCGCCGGCGCGTCGCTGTCGGTGCTCGAGCGCCTGGCCAAGTCCACCGAACTGCGCGACCGCCTGCACGAGAACACGGCGTTCTTCCGCAGCGAGATCGAGCGCATCGGCTTTACCATCAAGCCGGGCACCCATCCCGTGGTGCCCGTGATGCTGTTCGACGCGCCGGTGGCGCAGAAATTCGCCGCGCGCCTGTATGAACTGGGCGTGCTGGTAACGGGCTTTTTCTATCCTGTCGTGCCGATGGGCCAGGCGCGCGTGCGCGTGCAGCTGTCGGCCGCGCATACCCGCGAGCAGCTGGTGACGGTGCTGGCCGCTTTTGAACAGGCCGGCAAGGAACTCGGCCTGATCCAGGCCACCAATACCACCACCAATCAATAACAAGAAGATTAGGAATACAGCATGGAACGCATTTTAGTCATCGGCGCAAACGGCCAGATCGGCAGTGAACTGGTTGGCGCCCTGGCGCAGCAGCACGGCGCGGACAACGTCATCGCCAGCGATATCGGCACAAACAACATCTACGACGCGAAGCGCTATGCGCAGCTGAATGTGCTCGACAAGGACGGCCTGGCGAAGATCATCGCCGATGAAGAGATTACCCAGGTGTACCAGCTGGCGGCGATGCTGTCGGCCACCGGCGAAGCGGCGCCGCTGAAGGCCTGGAGCCTGAACATGGATGGGCTGCTCAATATCCTGGAACTGGCGCGCGAGCGCGGCGAGGCGGGCAAGCCGCTGCGCATCTTCTGGCCGTCGTCGATCGCCGCCTTCGGCCCGAACACGCCGCAGGTGAACACGCCGCAGATGACGGTGATGGATCCGACCTCGATGTACGGCATCAGCAAACTGGCCGGCGAGCGCCTGTGCGAGTACTACCACGCCAAATACGGCGTCGACGTGCGCAGCATCCGCTACCCTGGCATCATCAGCTACAAATCGCCTCCGGGCGGCGGCACCACCGATTATGCGATCGCGATCTTCCATGCGGCGCTGCGCGGCGAGCGCTATGACTGCTTCCTGAATGCGGCCACCACGCTGCCGATGATCTACATGCCCGACGCGATCCGCGCCACCATCGAACTGATGGACGCGCCGGCCGAATCGATCAAGATCCGCTCGTCGTACAACGTGGCCGGCGTGTCGTTCAATCCGGAACAACTGGCCGGCGCCATCGCGCAGGCCGTCCCTGGCTTCAAGATCGCCTATACGCCGGACAGCCGCCAGGCGATTGCCGATAGCTGGCCGCAAAGCCTGGACGACAGCACGGCGCATGCCGACTGGGGCTGGGCCGCAAGGATCGGCGTCGAGCAGATGGTGGCCGACATGCTGGCCAATGTGGACGTTGGCCAGTCCGGAAAAGCAGCGCAGGCCGCGTAGGTCGGATCAGCCGCGCCAGCGGCGTACTCCGACCAACACCCGATACATGGAACATCGATAAAACAATAAAGAGACACCGCATGGATATGAGCGTATTTGACCTGTTCAAGATCGGCATCGGGCCGTCGAGTTCCCACACGGTGGGGCCGATGGTGGCGGCGCGGCGTTTTTTGGTCGAATACGGCGCTCTTGCCAATGTCGTGGGCGTGGAAGCGGCGCTGTATGGCTCGCTGGCGCTGACCGGTGTGGGCCACGCCACCGACAAGGCGGTGATCCTGGGCCTGATGGGCGAAACGCCGCAGGACGTGGCGCCCGACCAGGTCGACAGCAAGCTGGCCGCCATCGAAGCGGCCGCTGAAATCGCTTTGCTTGGTACGCATGTGGTGCCGTTTACGGCAGCCACCGGTCTGCTGTGGCACAAGAGCGAATCCTTGCCCGAGCATCCGAACGGCATGCGCTTTACCTTGAAGCTGCGTGACGGCAGCCGCGTCGACAAGGTGTATTACTCGATCGGCGGCGGCTTTATCCGCGAAGCGGGGGAGCTGCCGGTGGAAGCGGCGCCCGGCGCGCAGCCCGTGTTTGCCTTCGATACGATGGACCAGCTGCTGGCCCATGGCGTGGCCAGCGGCCTGTCGATCCCCGAGATGCTGCGCGCGAACGAATGCGTGCGGCGCAGCGGCGAGGAACTGGACGCGGGCCTGGACCGCATCTGGCACGTGATGCGCGACTGCATCGCGCACGGCCTGGACACCACCGGCAACCTGCCCGGTGGGCTGAACGTGAAGCGCCGCGCGGCCAAGCTGTGGCGCCAGGCGCAGGATGCGAAAGCGTCCGATAACCGCGCCAATGACCTGCCGCACGACGCCGTGCACCTGGTCAGCCTGTATGCGATGGCTGTCAACGAGGAAAACGCGGCGGGCGGGCGCGTGGTGACGGCGCCGACCAATGGCGCGGCCGGCATTATCCCCGCCGTGCTGCGCTACTACGCGCAGGATTGCCGTCCCAGCGATCCGGTCGGCGGCGTGCGCCGCTTCATGCTGACGGCCGCCGCGATCGGCATGCTGTGCAAGCGCAATGCCTCGATCTCGGGCGCGGAAGTGGGCTGCCAGGGCGAAGTGGGCGTGGCCTGCGCGATGGCGGCGGCCGGCCTGGTGGCGGCGCTGGGCGGCACGAATGAACAGATCGAGAACGCGGCCGAAATCGGCATCGAACACCACCTGGGCATGACGTGCGACCCGATCGGAGGCCTGGTGCAGATCCCGTGCATCGAGCGCAACGGCATGGGCGCGGTGAAAGCCATTACCGCCGCCTCGCTGGCGCTCAATGGCGACGGCACCCACTTCGTCAGCCTCGACGAAGTGATCGAAACCATGCGCCAGACGGGCGCGGACATGCAGGACAAGTACAAGGAAACATCGCTGGGCGGCCTGGCGGTGCATGTCATCACGGTCAATCACGCGGCTTGTTGATGGGCCGGAGGTGGTGTCGGATTACGCGCGCAGCGCTAACCCGACCTGCGCCGACCTGCGATATTGAATGAACGTTGTGCGTAGATACTGTTATCCCCGTCAAGCGGTGTGCAAGGTCGGATCAAATATTTTTC
>NZ_DAMAGB010000054.1:0-43740 GCF_031995485.1 Janthinobacterium sp. | reverse complement strand
GAGCGAATTCCAGGCCGAACCGTGAGCCAAAACCGCTATTCAATGTTGCCATGACAATTCCTTTGAGGGAGATGTGTTGAACGAGTCATCAGAATAGCACAACTACTGTATGAAAACACAGCTACTGTATGGATAGACAGTATATTTTTTTGGCTGTGGTATTTTTGATCATGATGAGATAAGTGAAGGAGAAGCCAGTTTGCAACACAACAATGACACGAGCATGACGACGGGATGGTTGATCAAGGTACGCCGTTTTGTCGAGGCGCGGCTCTCGCCCGAGGGCGAACTGGGCCTGCATATGACGGTGGGCGTGGTGCTGATGCTGATCGCCATCGTGGTATTCCACGAAATCGCCGAAGAGGTGATGGGCATGGACGACATCACCGTGCTGGACCTGCAGGTGGCAAACTGGTTCAACCAGCATGCGGTGCCATGGATTACCGCCTGCCTGCTGGTGATCACGCACCTGCATGGCGTGATCGGCGCCATCACGCTGGCGTGCCTGCTGGCCTGGTATCTGTATCGCCAGAAAGCGACCTACTGGCTGTTTACGCTGGTCATTACCATGCCGGGCGTCATGTTCCTGAACGTCCTGTTAAAGTATATTTTCGGACGCGCGCGGCCCAGTTTCGAGACGCCCTTGCTCGATGCGCTGAGCACCTACAGCTTTCCCAGCGGCCATACCGCCACCGCCACGGCGATGTACGGCCTGCTGGGCGCCTACCTGATATGCCAGACGGACAGGCGCCAGTGGCGCCGGCGCATCGTCATTGCGCTGGCCGCCTTCGGCATGGCGGCGCTGGTAGGATTCAGCCGCATCTATCTGGGCGCGCACTACCTGAGCGATGTGCTGGCGGCGATGGCGGAAAGCTATGGCTGGCTGGCCATCTGCATTGCCGGCATGTCGACACTGCGCCGCCGCCGGCATATCCGTCAAACAAAATAACAGGGGAATATTCTGGGTACCAAAGTCGCAGTCATCATCAACGCCAGCGCCGGATGCGGTTACGCACCGGACTGGGCGCAGCAACTGGAAGCGACTTTCGCCAGCGTCGGCCTCGACGCCGCCATCACCCTGGCCGCCAGCGGCGAGGAAATGATCGCCACCGCCGAGCAGGCCATCCGCGATGGCGCGCCGATCGTGGTGGCCGGCGGCGGCGACGGCACCATCAATGCGGTGGCCTCGGTGGTGGTCGGCAGCGGCACGCCGTTTGGCGTGCTGCCGCTGGGCACGCTGAATCATTTCGCCAAGGACCTCAATATCCCGCTCGAACTCGACGCGGCGATCGCCAATGTGGCCAAAGGCGTGCCGCACAAGGTCGACGTGGGCGAAGTCAATGGCCGCATCTTTCTGAACAACTCCAGCCTGGGCCTGTATCCCGACATCGTGCGCGACCGCGAAAAGCAGCAGCGCCGGTTGGGCCGCGGCAAGTGGCTGGCCTTCAGCTGGGCCTTGGTCGCCGCGCTGCGCCGCTATCCCTTCCTCAGCGTGCAGCTGAGCGTGGGCGACGCCGTGCATGCGCGGCGCACGCCGTTTGTCTTTATCGGCAATAACGAATACCTGATGGAAGGGCTGAATATCGGCGAGCGCGAACGCCTGGACGCTGGCAAGCTCAGCCTGTATGTGGCGCAGCGGCCGGGAAGGCTGGGCCTGTTGCGCCTCGCGCTGCATGCGCTGTTCGGCAAACTGAGCCAGGCGAAGGATTTCGATATCGTCAGCCTGACCGAGGTGGAAATCGCCACCCGCCACCACCGCCTGCGCGTGGCCACCGATGGCGAAGTGACCGTCATGAATACCCCATTGAAATACCGCATCCGTCCGGCCGCGCTCGACGTGATCGTGCCCGCGCCAGTGACCATCACCGCAACAGAGGAGAATTGACATGCGCACCATCGTGCATTTATCGGACCTGCATTTCGGCAAGGTCGACCAGGCTTTGCTGGCGCCGCTGCGCACGCTGATCGACAAGCTCGAACCGCACCTGGTGGTGGTGTCGGGCGACCTGAGCCAGCGCGCGCGCAGCGCCGAATTCCAGGCCGCGCGCGGCTACCTGGACAGCCTGCCGGGACCACAGATCATCGTGCCGGGCAACCACGACGTGCCGCTGTACAACGTCTTTAGCCGTTTCCTGACGCCGCTGGTGAAGTACCAGCGCTATGTGACGGACGACCTGTCGCCCGAATATGTCGACGATGAAATTGCCGTGCTGGGCATCAATACGGCGCGCTCGCTGACATTCAAGGATGGGCGCATCAGCCATGAACAGATCGATGCGCTGCGCGCCCGGCTGGCCAGCTTGCCCGAAAGCCTGACGCGCGTGATCGTCACGCATCACCCGTTCGACCTGCCGGAAAACTTCGACGAGGACGACCTGGTCGACCGCGCGCCGCAGGCGCTGCAGATGTTTTCCGAATGCGGCGTCGATCTGCTGCTGGCCGGCCACCTGCACGCCAGCGTGTCGGGCAACACGGCCGAGCGCTACAAGATCGACGGCTATGCGGCGCTGATGGTGCAGGCCGGCACGGCCACCTCCACGCGCGGCAGGGGCGAGAGCAATTCGTTCAATGTAATCCTGATCGAAGACAGCGAGATCCGCGTCGAGCGCTATGGCTGGAACGAAGCGAGCGGCGACTTTGAAAAAGTCAGCACCGAGGCGTTCCAGCGCACCGGCGGCGTGTGGGCCAGCATGCGGCCGCTTTGATGGGGTGATGCAGGCCGGATCAGGCGCTTCGGGCCGTAATCCGACACCACCACCGGCCCAGCCAACAATGTTGTCGGATGACGCGCGAAGCGCTAATCCGACCTGCGATGGGTGACGCGGTCGGGTGGGGTCGGGCAGGTCGGATTAGCGCGCAAGCGCGTAATCCGACGTCACCACCGTCCTCGCCAACAACGTTATCGGCATCACAGCCAGTAATGCATGAACTGCGCCGCCCATTCCTTCATGCGGTCGGCCCACGGCCGCGATTCCCACTTGGCCTTGGTAATTTCCTCGGAATCGCGCAAGTCTTCCTGGAACGCGTTTTCCATTTCACGGCCGAAGCTGTCGCCCAGCACCACCACGTTCAGCTCGCTGTTATGCATGAAGCTGCGCATGTCGATATTGGTCGAGCCGACTGTCGACCAGGCGCCGTCGATGACGGCCGTCTTGGCGTGCAGCACGGCCAGTTTCAGATGGTAGATGCGCACGCCGCCGGCCAGCAGTTCGTCGTACAGCGCGTGGCCGGCATGGAACACCAGGCCGCTGTCGGACACGCCCGGCAGCACCACCTTGACCTCCACGCCACGCTTGGCGGCGGCGGTCAGGGCATCGACCGTCTGCTTGTCAGGCACGAAATAGGCCGAGGTGATATGAATCGATTTCTTGGCTTCCTGGATTGCCAGGATATAGGCCTTGTAGATCTCGAAGCCGCCGCCCGGTTCGCTGGCCACCACGCGCACCAGCTTGTCGCCCACTTCGGGCAGCGGCGGGAAGTAGGGCGCATCGGGCAGGTCGGCCCGGTCCTGCTGGGCCCAGGTGCGGATGAACAGCCACTGGAAAGCGGCCGCGGCCGGACCCTCGATCTTCACGTGCGTGTCGCGCCAGCCCACGTCGCTCTTGTCGGACGGCTTGGCCTTGGAGCGGAACAGCGAGCTTTTCGAATACGTGTTGCTGATATTGATGCCGCCCGTAAACGCCATCTTGCCGTCGACGATCAGCACCTTGCGGTGGTCGCGGTTATTGATCTTCCATTCGTCGCCCTTGAGCTTGGCCGGGTTGACGGGGTTGAACGCCACCAGATGGATACCGGCCGCGCGCATGCGGTCGAAAAACGCCTGCGGCACCCCCAGCGTCCCCACGCTGTCGTAGATGATATTGACCGTCACGCCCGATTGCTGCTTTTCGATCAGCGCATCGGCGAACTTCAGTCCCATCGGGTCCTGGTCGAAGATGTAGGTTTCCAGGTTGATGGTGGACTTGGCTTCGGTGATGGCCTTGAGCATTTCTTTCATGGTCTGCGGGCCGTCGAACAGCAGCGTCACCTTGTTGCCTTTGATCAGCGGCACGCCGGTGGCCGCTTCCTCCAGCGCGGCCTGGGTCTTCAGGTCCATGCCGGACTTGGCCCAGCGCTTGTTGAGCAGGGCGGCGCGGCTGTTGACGTTCAGCAGCGCGCCCTTGCCGTTGACCACCTTGGGCGCGGCCACCGGTTCCAGTTCGTTGTTCAGATTCTTGACGTCGGGCAGCGAGGCGCATGCAGCCAGGGTCCAGCACAGCAGGAATGCGGTCAGATAGGGCTGCAGGCGCTTGGCGCTCATTTTGGGCCTTTGGGAGGTAAGGGGTTGATCATGTCGTCGGCCAGCGCCAGTGGCGGCGGATTGTTGGAACCAAAGAAGAAGACGATGGGCGACTTGATGAAACGCTTGCCCAGGATCTTCAATAACTGCAAACCATGCTTGAAGCGCACCTGGCGCGAGCGCAGG
The DNA here is from genome assembly GCF_031995485.1 of Janthinobacterium sp. Taxonomy (NCBI): domain Bacteria; kingdom Pseudomonadati; phylum Pseudomonadota; class Betaproteobacteria; order Burkholderiales; family Oxalobacteraceae; genus Janthinobacterium; species Janthinobacterium sp. The sequence continues at coordinate 39,275 of NZ_DAMAGB010000054.1, read as the reverse complement.
GCCACCCACAGCGCCAGGCCGAAGCTGACCAGCAGGTTGGCCGTGCCGATGGCAAAGATGCCGGCCAGCGACTTGACGGCCAGCTGCCAGCTCATATTGTGATCGAGTCCGACCAGGGCTGTCGCAAAGTTTGCCGCCGAGAAGGTAATGTGGCGGATATCGATCGGCAGGCCGATCAAAAAGCCAAGGGTGCCGATGGTGCCCAGCAGGATACCGAAATAGAAGTTACCCATCAGTCCGCCCAGGTTATTTTCCAGGTACAGGCCCAGCCGGGCCAGCCGTTCCTGGCCGATGATACGCCCCAGGCCGCGCAATTGCGCGATGCGCTGGGCCCAGCGCGTGTACAGCGCCTGGTTGTCATAGTAGCCCGAAATCAACCCGGCCACGAACAGGCACACGCCGGCGATCATGGCGTAGAAAATGGCGGGGCTGCCGATCGGATCGATATCGTGCAGCAAGTGCATTGCCTTGTCGGGCGATACCAGGTGGTGGCCCGTGATGGCGTGGTAGCCAAGCGCGATCAGCCAGGCCGTCGGGATGGCGGTAGCGATATTGCCCAGCACGGCCATGTTTTGCGTGCGGAACACTTTATTGATCAGCTCGGCCATGCTGTCCAGGTCGATATTGCGCCCGTCCTTGCTGTGCAGGCCGGCGGCGATGCGCGAGGCCGTCATGGCTGGCTGCTTGGTGGCCACCGTGAAGTGCAGCAGGTGGATGAACATGAAGCCGATCGAGTAATTCATGCTGAACATGAACGCTTCGACCAGCGGCGCCGAGCGCAGATACGACATCAGTATCTTGAACAGCGCCATGAAGCCGATGATCACGCCAGCGCCGGCCGACGACAGGAACATGCCGGCCATTTCACGGCGGTTTTCGGCAATATAGTGCTCGCCGGTGCGGCTGGCGTTTTCCGTCACGTTACGGGCCAGCAAGTTGATATTGTCCGTAAACAGGTCGCTGACCTTGTACTTGTGGTTGTGCGCGCGGATCAGTTCCATCGCCAGCGCCACCGCGCCCGCGCGGCGGCGGCTGATCGGACGTGCGTCGATCACGCTGGTGCCGGCATCGACGTTGATGGTGGTGATGGCCTCGGCGGTGGCCGCGCCGGGCAGCTCGCCGCTGGTATCGACCAGGAACAGCAGCTTGCGCAGCCGCTCGATGCTTTGCGCCAGCGCCACCAGCAGGTAGGTCAACGGAATGCTGGTGCCCTGGTACAAGGCTTTCTTGCGGATCTTGGCGATCACGGCGTCGCACTGGTCCAGCATCACCAGCAGGTGGCGCGCATCTTCGATATGCGTGATATTGCCTTGCAGCAGTTGGGTGTACGCTTCGAGGTAGGCGTTCACTTCGGTGTTCTGCACCATGAACGGCGACTGGAACACTTCGATTTCACTGTGAAACCGCGTCAGTTCCGGCTCCAGGCCCATGGCGCAGACCCGATAGGACAGGGTGCTGATGGCGTCGAGCAGGCCAGGCAGCATGATATTGCCGTCGCCCACGGCCAGTTCGATCTCCTGCCCGGTCAGCACGTCGATCAGGGCCAGCCAGTCCGCAGCCGGCACATTGCTGATCCATAAATAGTCGGTCTTCAGGTACAGCACCTGGTCGAGCGCATCGTTCAGGTATTCATCGCCCAGTGCGGGCGGCAGCATGCGGTAAGCGATGCGGCGTTTGAGTTCGGTAAAAAAGCCATTGTTCGACAGTACGCCGATGTCGGTGTACAGGCTGGCATGGCGGCGCGCGGCCAGCACGCGCAACACGTATTCATGCAGGGCGCGCGCTTGCGCAGGGTTGCCTTGCAGCAGTTGGCGCAAGGTACGCACGTTGGCGATCGCGGTGGCGCTGTCGTGGGGGCGTTTGGGACGCAATGAGTTAAACAGTTCGACCAGCAAGGCGATATTGCTGGTGTAGGGATCAATGCGTTCGAGGATAGCTAGCATGCAGTAAAACGGGCGGGCCGCTGTCGGTAAAACCCGTAGTGTAACCGCTGCGCCAGATCGTGCAACGTGCGGCATCGAACACTGGGGAGGGCAGTTATGCCAGATAGTCGCGTTTGTTGTTTTGCAATCAGCGTTAATAAAAAGCAAGTCTGGCGCGGGCGCCGACAGTTGTTGCTGGCTGGTGACACGCTGGAATGCCGAGCATTTGCTTTCTGTTGTACATCGCACAGATCGCTTGCTTAAAAACGCGGATAAGGTAACTATGGGTCAGACACACAGCGCGTGTCCTGATCGATACCGGCAATTTCTGCTTTCACGTTACCGAGATATTTATCATGAAGACCTCCTGCCTTGCGCTTGTTGTGATGGGATTAGGGCCACTGGCGCTATGCGCGCAGGCCGAGACGACTGCCGCGCCCGGCGCTGGCAGCAGCGCCACCATCTATGGCGTGCTCGACGCCGGCGTGGTCGCCGAGCGCGGCTGTGCCGCCAATTGCGCATCCGGCAAGGTCGCGGGCGGCGTCGCTTCCGGCTCGCGCCTGGGCGTGCAGGGCCGCGAAGCGCTGGGCAATGAGGTCAGCGCCGTGTATGCGCTGGAAGCGGGCATTGCCAACGATACGGGGCAGTCTGAGGAAGGGCGCCTGTTCGGCCGCCAGGCCTATGTCGGCCTCGACAGCCGCCTGGGTGCGCTGACGCTGGGCCGCCAGTACAATCTGCAATATGTCACCCTGACCGACGTGGCCGACCCGTTCAGGGGCGGCATGGCGGGCAGCGCCGGCAACCTGGCCGGCTATGGCGCAAAACGCTATGACAATACCGTCAAATACGTGACGCCGGCCCTGCGCGGCGTCAGCGCCGCCGCCATCTACAGCTTTGGCGAATCGCCCTACAGCCGCGCGCAGAACCGCGCCTATGGCGCCACGCTCGGCTATTCGGCCGGCGCCGTGAATGTCAGCGTGTCGCACCAGCGCAAGAACAATTTCATCCAGGCCGAGGGCACCGTGCCGGCGATCGACATGTCGGCCCGCAATACGCTGGTGGCGGCCAACCTGGACCTGGGCCTGGCCACCGCGTTTGCCGCCGTCGGCCTCAACCGGGGCTATGGCAGTTCGCCGTGGGATCCCAGCGTTGCCTACAGCTCGCTGGCGCTGTCGATGTCGTCGTCGGACAGCCGCGACACCTTGATGGGCGTATCGGTGCCGGTTGCCGGCTTCAAGCTGCTGGCATCCTACGTGCGCAAGGATGACCGCGACCTGGCCAACCGCGACGCCAACCAGGTGGCGCTGGGCGTCACGTATTCGCTGTCAAAGCGCAGCGATTTCTATGCTTCGTACGCGAAGATCCACAACAAGAATGGCGCCCGCTATACGGTGGGCAACGCCAGCGACAGCGGGCGTGGTGACGCCGCCTTCAATCTCGGTTTCCGTCACGGTTTCTGAATTGCTGCCGGGCAGCTGGCGCCCAGCCACTTGCCGGTACTGGCCACGTTGACCTGCTCCGGCGTGCCGCGCGCGCTGGTGGTCGCACTCAACTGCATGGTAAACGCCTGGTCGCCCTGGAACGTCACCTTGCCGGTGCCGCTGGACTTGGGATTGGCGCAGGTAAACGACACGTCCAGGCCGCCCGGCGTACTCACATTGTTCGACCGGCAGTCGCCGGGCTGGCCGGTGGGAATCTGCTTGCGCGCCGCCATCTCCGGCGTGACGCAAGCCGTTACCCGCACGGCCCCATCGGCGCCGACGGTGGGCATGGCCATGCCGCGGCTGGCGGCCATCGCTTCGAGCTGCTTGCGCTGGTCGGGCGGCAGGTTGCCCAGCTGCTGCAGCACCATCGACATGGCGCTGTCGGTGGCGACGTCAGGGGATGCCATCTTGCTGTCGATCTGCCACAGGCCGGGCTTGATCGGGGGAGGGGCGTCCTTGGCGTGCGCCTGCAAGGCGAGCAGGGCGCAGGCGGCAAAGGTCATTCGGGAAAGAACAGGGTACATGGCTGGGGTCTCCAAAAAAGGCAGTCCCCAGCATACGCGATGGCAGGCGGTGCACGCTTGCCGGCTTGTTACAAACTGTGATGACAGCCGAACTACAGGCTGCGATCGGGTTCGATGCGGCGCACGTCGACGCAGGCGATGCGGCGCTCGTCGGCCTCCAGGATCTCGTAGCGCAGGTCGTTCAGCTCCAGCACTTCACCCACGGCCGGCATGTTCTCGAAGTGAGCCAGCAGGAAGCCCGCCAGCGAGTTGTATTCGCCGTCTTCGCTGACCAGGGTATCGGTCTCGAACACCTGCTCCAGGTAATGCAGGTCGGTCGCGCCGTCGATGCGCCAGTGATTGGCGCCCAGCACCTCCACGTCCGGCTGTTCGTCCTCGTCCGGGAATTCGCCGGCGATCGCTTCCAGGATGTCGATCGGCGTCAGCACGCCCTGGACCGTGCCGAACTCGTCGACCACCAGCACCAGCTGGCCGCGCGAACGGCGCAGCGTTTCCATCGCCTTCAGCACGCCGGCCGCTTCCGGCACCACGATCGCTTCGCGCATGCTGGCCGGGTCGATCTTGCCGTGCGAGACCAGGTCCTCGATCAGGTCCTTGCTGCGCGCCAGGCCCACCACATTGTCGAGGTCATCGTTACAGACGGGAATCATGCTGTGCGGCGTCTCGCGCAGCAGGGTCAGCATTTTTTCCGTGCTGTCGTTCAGGTTGACCCACGACACGTCGCCGCGCGGCGTCATCACCGAGCGGATCGAACGTTCGCCCAGCGTCAGCACGCCGCTGACCATATTGCGCTCTTCCACGCCGAAGGCCGAGATGTCCGGCGTTTCCTTGACCTCGTCTTCCTGCACCGCTTCGCGGCCCTTGCGGCCACCCAGCAGGCTCAGCACGGCTTGCGCGGTGCGGTCGCGCAGCGGCGTGGTCGACTGCAGCTTGAGGAAATTGCGACGCGCCAGCTGGTTGAAGAACTCGATTACCACCGAGAAACCGATGGCCGCATACAGATAGCCTTTCGGAATGTGGAAGCCCAGGCCTTCGGCGATCAGCGACAGGCCGATCATCAGCAAAAAGCTCAGGCACAGCACCACCACGGTCGGGTGCGCATTGACGAAGCGCGTCAGCGCTTTCGAGGCCAGCATCATGACGCCGATGGAAATGATCACGGCGGCCATCATCACGCCCAGGTGTTCGACCATGCCGACCGCCGTGATTACGGCGTCGAGCGAGAAGACGGCGTCGAGCACCACGATCTGCGCCACCACCAGGCCGAAGCCGGCGTAGACTTTCGGGCCGGTCTCGGCGTGGGTCACGCCTTCGAGGCGTTCATGCAGCTCGGTGGTGGCCTTGAACAGCAGGAACAGGCCGCCGACCAGCAGGATCAGGTCGCGTCCTGAAAAAGTGAGTTGCCAGACCGAGAACAGCGGCGTGGTCAGCGTCACCAGCCACGAGATCAGCGACAGCAGGCCCAGGCGCATGATCAGGGCCAGCGCCAGGCCCAGCACGCGCGCCTTGTCGCGCTGGTGCGGCGGCAGTTTCTCGGCCAGGATGGCGATGAAAATCAGGTTGTCGATGCCCAGCACGATTTCCAGTACGACCAGCGTCAGCAGGCCGACCCAGATTGTCGGGTCAAATAACCATTCCATTATGTCTTACCTTGTAAAGTCAAAAAGTTTCAAGCTTGCCTGGCGGCGAGAACCCCAGGCCTGTGGTCGGATATGCATCAGCGGCGAACGCGTGGCGGGCGGATCGCCTGCCACACGTCCGCTTCGACAAGTGCGCCCGGTCCTGCCTGCCAGATGATGGCGCAAAACGGGACGGCCTGGCGAAACCGGGGATACAGCGTGATGGGGTCGTTGTCGCATTCTTCCGCGTCGCAGCTGTCGGCATCGGCATCGGAAACGGTGTCAGGGTGTGCGCTGGCGTCAGGGCAATCGACGCTGGCCGCATGCAGGGCCGCGTGCTGGAATGGGGAGGGACTGGCGTACGCCATGCTGGCGAATGCCTGGGGTAGCGCGATGAAAACAAACAGGCAGAGCAGGACGAGAGCTCGTCTCATATACAGGCAGATAGTTCTGGAACGGTCGAGTATAGCACGGCATTATTTCAGGGCAGTGACTGCGCCGCTTGCGTAATTGACAAGCTTGTCGTAAATTGCGTAGTAGTAACAATTTCAAACGGCAGCGAAGACGCAGCGCGGGCCCGGAAAATTATTACTTGTGTGCATTTCTCTTACAACGCAGTGCTACCAGGATCACGATTTGAAACCAATTACCGCTCTGTTGCTTGCCGCCGGCATCCTGTCACCTTCCTTTATTCTGGCCGCCACCCCCGCACCCACCGTCAAGACCCAGAAAGCCGGCGCGCCGGCCGCCGCCGTCAAGGTTACCTCGGTCGAAGGCATTACCGAATACAAGCTGGCGAATGGCTTGCGCGTGCTGCTGTTTCCGGACGCCAGCAAACCGACGCTGACCACCAATATCGTCTACCTGGTCGGTTCGCGCCACGAAAACTACGGCGAGACGGGCATGGCCCACTTGCTGGAGCATCTGCTGTTCAAGCCCAGCGCCAACTTCGGCGTCAAGAAGGGCACGAAAACCCCGGTGGAGATCCTGAATTCGACGGGCGCGCAGTTCAACGGCACCACCTGGTACGACCGCACCAATTACTACGCCACCTTCCCGGCCAACGACGACAACCTGCGCCAGATGCTGGCGATGGAAGCGGACCGCATGGTCAACGCCGCCATCGACCAGAACGATTTGTGGAACCCGAAGACCAGCAAGGGTGAAATGACGGTGGTGCGCAACGAGTTCGAGATGGGCGAGAGCGATCCGATCGGCGTGACCAGCGAGCGCATCCAGGCAGTCGCCTATGACTGGCACAACTACGGCAAGTCGACCATCGGCGCGCGTTCCGATATCGAGCAGGTCAATATTCCGCGCCTGCGCGCGTTCTATCACAAGTACTACCAGCCCGATAATGCGGTGCTGATGGTGGCGGGGCGCTTCGACGAAGCAAAAGTATTGAAGCAGATCAATGATTTGTTCGGCAAAATTCCGAAACCCTCGCGCGTGATCGACCCGACCTACACGGCCGAGCCGGTGCAGGACGGCGAGCGCGCCGTGACGGTGCGCCGCAGCGGCGGCACGCAGTTCGTCGGCGCCGGCTACCACGTGGCGCCGTCGGGCCATCCGGACGCGGTCGCCATCGAAGTGCTGGGCCATGTGCTGACCGACGCACCGTCCGGCCGCCTGCACAAGGCGCTGGTGGAAACCAAACTGGCCAGCAAGATCGAATACAACTCGGTCAGCAACCTGGAGCCGGGCTACAACCTGTTCGGTGCGCTGGTGCCGCTCGATGGCAAGCTCGACGCGGCTCAGGACGCCATGCTGAAAGTGCTGGAAGACCTGAAATCGCAGCCGGTCACGGAAGCCGAAGTGGCGCGCGTCAAGCAGCAGCTGAACAAGCAGATCGAACTGGCCACCTCGAACACGGCGCGCCTGACGATCGCGCTGACCGAGTCCTTGGCGGCCGGCGACTGGCGTTTGTTCTTCCTGCAGCGCGACCAGCTTGACAAGGTGACGGCGGCGCAGGTGCAGGCAGCGGCCGAAAAATACCTGAAGAGCTCGAACCGCACGCTGGGCCGCTTTATTCCGACCGATGCGCCGGACCGCACCACCGTGCCGGCGTATGCCGACGTGGCGCCGCAGCTGGCCGGCTATACGGGCCGCGCGGTCGTCGCCCAAGGCGAAGCGTTCGACCCGAGCCCCGACAATATCGAAGCGCGCACGCAGCGCTTTACCTTGCCCAATGGCCTGAAGGGCGCCTTGCTGCCGAAGAAAACCAAGGGCAATACCGTCAGCGTGGTGCTGAAACTGCATTTCGGCAGTGCCGACAGCCTGGCCGGCAAGTCCGGCGTGGGCAGCTATACGGCCAATCTGCTGGCGCGCGGCACCGACAAACTGTCGCGCCAGGAAGTGAAGGATAAATTCGACCAGCTCGGCATGCAGGTCAGCATCACCGGTGGCGCCGAAGGCATCACGGCGGCCCTGAGCGGCAAGCGCGACAACTTGCCGGCGGCGATGGACCTGCTGGCGCAGGTACTGCAAAAACCGGCCCTGAGCGAGACGGAATTCCTCGAGCTGCAGCGCGAACGCGTCGGTCGCGCCGAGCAGGAACTGCCCGAGCCGATGCCGCTGGCCTCGAACGCCTTTGTGCGCCTGCTCGATGCAACGCCGCCCGAGCACGTGCGCCATGTCAAGACCTTGCCGGAACAGCTGGCCGTCTGGAAAAGCGTGACGGTGGCCGACGTCAAGGCCTTCCACGCCGGCTACTACGGCGCTGCCGACGCCGGCTTCGCCGCCGTTGGCGACTTCGATGCGGCCGCGCTCAAAGCGCAGGTCACCAGCCTGTACGGCAACTGGAAGGCAGCCCAGCCGTATGTGCGCATTGCCGATACCGTCAAGCCGGTCAGCGGTGAAAAAGTCAGCCTGGAAACGCCGGACAAGGCCAACAGCGTGCTGTTCGCAATCCAGCCCCTGACTCTGAAAGACGACGCGCCGCAATACCCGGCGCTGCTGATGGCCAACCACATGCTCGGTGGCGGCGCGCTGCGCAGCCGCCTGGCCGACCGCATCCGCCAGAAGGAAGGCCTGTCGTATGGCGTCGGCTCGCAACTGAGCGTGCCGGCGCGCGATCCGGCCGGTTTCTGGATGGCCTATGCCATCAGCGCGCCGCAAAACACCGTCAAGGTGGAAGCGGCGCTGCGCGAGGAAATCGCCAAGGTGCTGGCCGAAGGGTTTACGGAAGCGGAACTGGTGGAAGCGAAAAAAGGCTGGCTGCAGTCGGAAGAAGTCGAGCGCACCCAGGATGGACCGCTGGCGCGCACCCTGGCCACGTACCTGGAAGATGGCCGCACCATGGCCTACGACAAGGACCTGGAAGCGAAAGTGGCGGCACTGACCCTGGCGCAGGTGAACCAGGGCTTGCGCGAGTACCTGAAGTCGGACGCCGTGTCGGTGGTAACGGCAGGCGACTTTGCCAAGGTGGCGAAAGAGTCCGGCGCCGCGGCGGCAACGGCGAAATAAACCGTTGTACGTAAAAAAAACCGCAGACAAGTCAAATTGTCTGCGGTTTTTGTTTTTTTATTGGTATGAAACCAACGTCTCGACACCGAACAAAACCGTAGCGAGCGGAAGCGAATTGTGGTCGAGAAGCGCAACCGTACTGGAGTACGGTGAGCATCGCAGGCCGCAAGTCGCGACGCGCAGCAGGTTTGGTTCGGTGTTATCTAGGAGCCATCTCGGCGACGTAGATTTCTACGCGGCGGTTGCGGGCGCGGCCGTCGTTGTCGGAGTTCGAGGCGATCGGTTCACGCGCGCCACGGCCTTCGACCACCACGCGGGTCGGCGAGACGCCGCGCATCGACAGGTAGTCGCGCGTGTGCGCTGCGCGTTCGACCGACAGCGGCTCGTTGATCGAAGCGCTGCCCGTGCTGTCGGTGTGGCCAATGATGCTCACGGTGGTGCTCGGGTTGTCGTTCAGGGTGGCAGCGAAGCGGTCGAGGATGGGGCGGAAGTTGCCCTTGATATCGGCGCGGTTGGTGTCGAACGAGATATCGCTCGGGATTTCCATTTTCAGGCGGTTATCCGAGGTCTGCGTCACTTGCACGCCGGTGCCCTGGGTGGCCTGTTCCATCGTGCGCTTCTGGTTTTCCATGCGGTTCGACCAGATATTGCCGACCACTGCGCCAGCGGCGGCACCGAGCAGGGCACCGCCAGCGGTACGGCCGCTGCCGCCACCGCTGGTGGTGCCGCCGATCAATGCGCCAAGGCCGGCGCCGACACCGGCGCCAGTGGCCGTGCCACGCTGGGTGGCCGACATGTCGGCACAGCCGGAAACGGCGATCGTCAGGGCCAGCATGCCGATCACCGATTTGGCGCCGACACGGGTTTTGAATGGATTCATGGAGTTTCTCCTAATGTTGTTCTTGAAAGTACCCGGGGGATTGCCCGCACACGTTACTGCAAAATCGCCGGACTTGCCAGTGCAGGTGCAAATGGAAAGACGGCGCCCGTTTGCACGTGCGCCGCCGCCAGCCTCAGTTGCCGCTGGCTACAGCCTCTATAGGCCGCGCCCGCTGATCAGACGCAACAGAATCATGATCACTGCAACGACCAGCAGAATGTGGATAAAGCCGCCGATGGTGTAGGAAGTAACCAGACCCAGCAGCCAGAGAATGATGAGTACTACTGCGATTGTATAGAGCATGATGTGTCCTCCGTGAGTAATATATGGATGAAAACAAGACGTTGCCGCCTGTGCCCTCATCGGTTTTTGCCATTTGCGTCGCTGCCGGAGTGACACTCCCTGCAAAACGCTGATGCCATGACGCATTGTCTACTTTGCTGCCTGAACTATCTGTACGCTGTCGTACACAACTGCAACTTCACCCTGCTTTATTCGCATTGCCTTGAACTACTGCCTGGTCGGCCTCCGTAATGCCGGGAATCCAGGACAACATGCCGGCCATGCCGACCGCGCCTGCCAGGCAGCTGAGCATGCCGCCGGTCAGCAGCAGCATCACGCCAAACACGGGAGCGGCGTGCGCCTGCGGTGCCAGGTCGAGCGCACAAAAACCCAGTATCGTCGCCAGCATGCCGCCGCCGATAAAGCTCAGCCATATCTTGTTGCTGCCTGTCTTGTCGTGATTCATGTCCGCCTCCGGTTTGTTGACTCTTTGAAATTTCCTGAGTGCATGATCTCCTGCCGTTTTGATTGCATCTGTGCGCGAACGAACATGATCAAAAAGAAAACGCCCGGACTGGCCGGGCGTGTATTGAATCAACAACAAGCTGGCGGCAATGCCGCCCGGCTTCAACCGGCGCGCAAGCCGCCGTTGACCACGCGCACGCGGTCGCCCTGGCGCCAGTTCGGCGCGGCGCTCTGGTGCACGGTGCGGGTCTTGCCGTTGTCCAGGCGCACGACGATGTTGTAGCTGCGGGTGGCGCGCACGCTGCCTTCGATCTGGTTGCCTGCCACGGCGCCGCCGACAGCGCCCAGCACGGTCGCGAGCTGCTTGCCGTGGCCGCCGCCCACCTGGTTGCCCAGCAGGCCGCCGACGACAGCGCCGCCGGCCGCGCCCACGCCGCTGCCCGAGGCACGCGTATTGACTTCATGGATCGCTTCGATCACGCCGCAGTTATTGCACACCTTGGGCGCCGGTGCCGGTGCCGCCACATATTGCGGCTCAGGCTGCGGTTGCGGGCGCGGAGCGGGTGCCGCGACAGGCGCTGGCTGGACCGCCAGCTGTTGCGGCTGCTGTTGGGGCAGGGGCGCGAGCGGCTGTGCGGTTGCCGGCGGGGCGATCGCCTGCAGGCTGGCCAGCTGTTCGCTGGACGCGGCGCTGTTGAGCGGTTGGGCATCGCGGCTGTCGGACGATGGCAGCCAGCCCATCAGGGCGGCGGTGCCGACGCCGCAGAACAGCAGTACCGCGACGGCGGCGGCAAGAATCAAGGGGTGCAACGGTTTGGTGGTGGTGCTCATGTAATGCTCCTGTCTGGTTGTTTCTGATAATGAAATGCTGGATGGCTGGCTCCGGGAAGGGCTTGCCCTGAATCTTGTTATTGGTTTGAAAGCCGAGTGTGCGTCTGCATGTCATTCGCTTCCGTGCGTCACCGTACATACATGCGCATGGTGGCCCCGTAGGCTAAGTAAAAATTATGTCGAGTTGTAACGACACCAAGGAAAAAGGCAATGCCATCAATGACCGCTACCATCAACCTGCCTCGCGATGCAGGCCGCTCCGGTTTGAGCGCACCGGCTGCGGGCAACCGTTTGCTGGCCAGCCTGCCTGAGTCCGACCTCAAGCATCTGGCGGCGCTGTTCGATACCGTTACGGTCGACGTGGGCGACGTGCTGTATGAACCGGGCCAGCCGATCGGCCATATTTATTTTCCGGGCGACTGCCTGATTTCGCTGCTGGCCGTGGCCGAAGGGCGCATGACGCTCGAAGTGGGTTCGGTCGGCCGCGAAGGCGTGCTGGGCGCTTCCGTCGCGCTGGGCCATGAACTGGCGCAGGTGCGCGCCGTCGTCCAGCGTTCTGGCAGTGCCAGCCGTATTTCGCGCGCCGATTTCTGCGCCGAATTTGCCCAGCTCGATTCGCTGCAGCGCCTGCTGTACCGTTACACCGATACGCTGCTGGCGCAGGCGATCCAGATTGCCGTGTGCAGCCGCTTCCACGTGCTGGAAGCCCGGCTGGCGCGTTCGCTGCTGATCACGCGCGACCGGCTGCAGTCGGAAAAATTTCATCTGACCCATGAATTTCTGGCCCATACGCTGGGCGTGCGGCGTGTCGGCGTGACCAAGGCAGCCAGCGCACTGCAGCAGCAGAAACTGATTACCTATAGCCGTGGCAATATCGAGATCCTCGATTCGGCCGGCCTGGAGGCAGTCTCCTGCCGCTGCTACGAACTGGTCAAGGACACGGGTACGGCCGGCATGGCCAATGTGTTTGTATAACGGCGCGTGACCTTTTCAGCGGACGTAAAAAAAGCGGGGCGGCTACCAAAGTAGCCGCCCCGCTTTTTTGTTGCCGATTACTTCGGTTTGACCTGGTTACCGATCACGCCGCCGACAGCTGCGCCGCCGACTGCGCCAACTGCGCTGCCGCCGGTCAGCACGGAGCCGGCAACGGCGCCGACGCCAGCACCGATGGCGGTATTTTTATCCTGGCCGGACATATTGGCGCAAGCGGTCAGGCTCAGCACCAGTGCGGCGATGGAAGTGGTAGCGGCGAGTTTTTTAATCGTTTGCATGGTAGATCTCCTTTAGATTCGGTCCCGTGGCGCCGGCAGGGTAGAGGCCGGTGGTACGCCAGTCATTGATGCAGGCACAGGTACAGAATAGATTTGCAGGGCAACAGGGTCTGTTCGGCAACGCACATAGACAGGTAACAAATGTAAGTGTGGCATGTTGCCCCGCCATCTCAGCGCGCAATGGCGCGCTCGCCCGTCTTGTGCGCGCCTGTCCTGGCGGGACTGCGCGCGCGCTGTTTGCCGGGAGGCGGCGCCACCGGCTTGCGGCTGGCCTGGCTCAGCAAGGTTCCGCATTCGCTCTGTTCGCCTGGGCCTGCATTGACCAGCGGCAGCAGGGCGGCGAAGGGCGCCACCGCCGCCAGCGCCAGTGCGCCGCCTGCGCGCAGCGCCACCACGCCCTTGTCGATACTGACATCAGGGTCGCTGAAGGTACCCTTCACATAGATTGGTGCACGCAGCGAGAAGATGCGCACGCCCTTGCTGTCGGGCTGCAAGGTCAGATCGAGTTTTTCATTTTCCAGGTTGATGGTGCCGTCGACATGCAAGGTGGCGTCTTCGGTGTCGACGATGAACTGGCGCGTCTGCATCAGGCCGTGCGTGACGCCGAAACTGGCCGCCATGCAATTGAGCCTGACCTGTTTGTCGCCCGACAGCTTGGCCAGCACCACGCTGCCGATGTTCAGGCCCATCTCTTCAAGCAGCAGCTTGCTGACGCTGCCACCATTGATCAGGGCCTTGACTTCGCCATTGGAGTTGCCCAGCAGGCTGGCGACCGAGTTGCCGGTAGCCGTCAATGCGGCGTCGCCATTGATCTGGCCCACGCTGGCCTGCAAGGGTTGCAGGTTGGGGAACAGCTGCTTGATCTGCATGCGGCGCGCGCTGGCCTTCATCTCGGCGGCGATGCGGCCTGGCGCGGACTTGCCGCTGCCGTCCATCCTGATCTGCGACACCAGCGTGCCGCCGGCGATATTGAAGTTGAGCGGGTTAAGCGACAGCACGCTGTCCTTGAGCACGATGTGGGTATCGACTTCGCTGATCGGCAGGTTGGCGTCGCGCGTGATGGTGTCGGCCGTGTAGCGCACGTCGGCATCGAGACTGGTCCAGCGTTCGGTGCGAAAGGTTTCGATCGGCAGGACGCGGCCGGCCGGCTGGTTCAGCTGCGCGCCGCGCTGCACCTTGCTGGCGCGGTTGTCGGCGCCCACCAGCGGCCCCAGGTCGTTCAGGTGCAGCAGCTTCGAATGCACGTTGCCGGTCAATATATTGCGCGGCTTGCGCTCCAGGTATTTGGCACTGCCGCTGATATCGCTCGATCCAACCTTGCCACTGAACTTGTCGTAGGTCCAGTCGCTGCCGCCACGCCTGAGCACGCCTGTCAGGCGTCCCTGCGCGCTGAACGGCGGCGTTTCCGGCAGCAGCACGCCGGTCAAGGCATACAGCTGCGCCATGCTGGGGCCCGATATCTTCAGCAGCACGTCGAGCGCGGCCAGGTTGGTCGGGCGCGTCAGCGTGCCAGCGATGGCCAGCGTGGTGCCGGCCGAATGCATTTCGGCCTGCAGCGGAAACGGCGTGCCTTGCCGCTGCAGCGACAGCACGCCGCCTGCCTTGCCGCTGCCCTTGATGGGGGCGCCGCGATAGCTGCCGGCCAGGGTCCAGGCAATGCCGTAGCGGGCATCGTTGATGGTGTCGACATCGGCGCGCATGTCGGATTGCGTAATGGCGTCCGTCAGGTAGACCGTGCCCTTGCTGAAGACGACGCTTTGCAGTTCGAAGCGCCACGGCGAATCGGGATTCTTTTTTTCAAACGTCCAGTTGTTCCTGCCGTCCTTGCCGCGCAGCAGGCGCAGTTGCGGCGCGTCGAAACGCAGTTCGGGGATGACGATCTTTTTCTCGAGCAGTGCCAGCGGGTCGAGCGAAAACGCCAGCTGGCTGACAGTGGCCGACTGCGGATGGGCAGGGTCGACCGGGACGCCATCCGGATTGCCCATGCGCACATCGCGCGCCTGCAGGTGCGGCCAGGGCAGGTAGCCACGCCAGCCGCGTTGATTTCCCTCCTGGCGCCAGGCCAGCGTCAGGTCGCCGTCTATGGCGATGGGGCGGCCCAGTGCTTCGCTGGTGCGTGCGCTGAGCCAGGGCTTGGCGCGGTTCCAGTCGGCATTCAACAGGACGATGATGGCGGTGGCAGGCACGGCAACGAGCAGGCCGGCTGCGGCAAGCGCAATCTTCGCGCGACGTGACTTGGGGAGCGGCAGGTGAGGCATGGAACGATTCTTTCTGGATAGATCAGGGGCGAGAAAACCCGGCGCAGGAGTATGCCCGATGCTACAGCAAAAGCGCCGTTTTCCGTGTCCATTTGTGCGCTGGCGCACCTTGCAAATCGAACTATTGTCGCTTTCGTACGCTATGTGCGGCACCGAACTGATAGCGCTGGAGCCAGGGGCTATAACGTCATACATCAGGCGCCGCTTCATGCATCAGTACGGCGCAGTAGCACAAGTTTTTGATGCTCCCCTAATGTTGTAACCCATTCATGTTCTCCAGGAGAAAAAAAATGACAAACCGAGATCTTTTGAAATCCCCCCTGACCGCCCTGGCCGCTTGCGCCACCGCAGTTGTACTGATGACCGGCTGCGCCAGCCAGAAAACGCCAGCCACCGCCGACGTGGCGGTATCGCGCGCAGCACTCGACAACGCCGCCAGCGCCGGCGCTGCCGAACTGGCTCCTGACGAAATGCGTTCGGCCCGCGAAAAAATGATGCGCGCCAACCAGGCCTTGAAAGAGCGCGACTACAAGCTGGCACGCGAACTGGCCGACCAGGCACAAGCGGACGCCAAGCTGGCGCAAAGCAAGGCCAATTCGACCAAGGCCACCACGGCTGCCGACGAAATCAACGAGAACATCCGCGTCATGCGCGAAGAACTCAACCGCGCCAACATGCAAGCTCCCCAACAATAAGAACAGGAACAGACCATCATGAAAAAAGCTACCTACACCACCATTCCCGGCCTGCTGGCCATGGCTGCCCTGGTTGCTGCCTGCAGCTCCGCGCCAACTACCACCAGCCTGCTCGACCAGACCCGCGGCGACTACATGGCCGCCCAGTCGAACCCGATGGTATCGACCTATGCGGCGCGCGAATGGCGTGATGCCAGCGCCGCGCTGGAAGCGGCAAACGCTGCCGCCACGCGCCAGGAAGACAAGGAACAGGTCGACAAGCTGGCCTATCTGGCCAAGCAAAAAATCGCCACCGCACAGGAAGTCGCGAAACAGAAAGCCGCCGAAGCCGATGTGGCGAACGCCGGCAAGCAGCGCGACGAATTGCGCCTCGAAGCGCGTACCCAGCAGGCTGACCAGGCCACTGCCCGCGCCCAGGCTGCCCAGGCTGCGGCCGAAGCGGCCAAGGCCCAGGCGCAAAGCGCTGAAATGGCGACCCGCGATGCCCAGGCACGCGCCGCCGCACTGGAAGTGCAGCTGGCCGACCTGGCCGCCAAGAAAACCGAACGCGGCATGATCATCACCCTGGGCGATGTGCTGTTCGGCACCGACAAGTCGGACCTGACGGCCGACGGCGCCAACACGGCGCGCAAGCTGGCTGACGTGCTGAAAAACAATCCACAGCGTACCGTGCTGATCGAAGGCTTTACCGACAGCACCGGCAGCTCGGCGCATAACCTGGATCTGTCGCAGCGCCGTGCCGATTCGGTACGCGCCGCGCTGGTCGGCCAGGGCATCGCCCGCGACCGCATCGCCACGCGCGGTTACGGCGCCGCTTACCCTGCGGCGGGCAACGATACGGCCGGCAACCGCCAGCTGAATCGTCGCGTGGAAATCGTGCTGTCGGAAGACAACACGGCGATTCCCGCCCGTCGTTAATTTGAACTGATTGGTGTCACGCGCGGCATGGGGCAGGCGCCCTTTGCCGCGGCAGTACCAAGGCAGCGCCGGCCCTGTTTGGCCGGCGGATACCCACGCTAGAATTGAGAGGAAAATTATGTCCGATACTTCAGTCGCTACTCCTTCGGGAATCGATACCGCCGCCATCCGCGCCGCCGCCCGCAATCTGGACGATGGCGCCGTGACGGAAGGCTATCAAGGCAATCGCCAGGAAGTCATCACCATGCTGAATGCAGCGCTGGCGACCGAGCTGGTCTGCATTGCGCGCTACAAGCGCCATTACTACACCGTCAGCGGACGTGACAACGGCACCATCAAGGCCGAATTCCTCGAACATGCCGAGCAGGAACAGGAACACGCGGACTGGCTGGCCGAGCGCATCGTTCAATTGAACGGCAAGCCTGATTTTAATCCGGCAACATTGCTTGAGCGCAGCCATGCCGAGTATGATGACTCCGACGACGTGCAAAGCATGGTGCGGGCCAATCTGATCGCCGAACGCGTGGCGATCGAATCGTACCGCCAGATGATCGTCACGATCGGCGAAAAAGACCCGACCACGCGTCATTTGTTGATCAAGATCATGGCCGTCGAAGAAGAGCACGCCGACGACATGCGCGATCTGATGGAATAAGTTTTCCATCGCGTTGTCACTACTAACTACATCCATCCACAGCTGAGGAGTTTAACCATGTTGGAAAACAATATCACCACCGTCAATAACGATGTCAAAACCCTGGTGAAAGATGCCCAGGCATTGTTCAGCGCCGCTGCAGCCCTGACGGGCGAAAAAGCCGACGAAGTGCGCGTCAAGGGCATGAAAACCCTGGACGCCGCCCTGGTCAAGGCACAGGAAGCGCAAGCCGCTGCCATCGTGTCGGCCAAGGAAATCGCTGCCCAGGCGGATGGCTACGTCAAAGAAAATCCATGGCGTACCGTGGCGCTGGCCGCTGGCGTCGGCGTGCTGATCGGCTTCATCCTGGGCCGCAAGTAATCTACTGTCGGGAGCGATATGGACAAGTCTGCTTCGTCACACCAGGGGCCGGGATTGATCGCATCGATCGCCGGCCTGGCCAGGAACGCAGTCGGACTGATGTTGTCGCGGCTGGAACTGGCCAGCATCGAATTGTCGGAAGTGCGCAATCATTTGCTGCAATTGGTGGTCATGTTCGCGCTGGCAATGGTCGCAGGCCTGTTTGCCATCGCTTACGGCAGCGTGCTGGTGGTCTTCCTGGCCTGGGATAGCCTGGGCTGGAAGATCCTGCTGATCATGACGGCAGTGTTCGCACTGCTGGCCATCGGCCTGGTCATGTATGCACGGGCCATGCTGCGCCAAGGTAAGCTTTCCATGCCGGCTACCATGGCCGAACTGAAAGCGGACCGCGACATGTTGATGTAGCCAGCTGGCAGGGCCCGCATGGAATCATTCCATGCGGGCCCTGTCTATTTCATGCTGCCCAAACAAGGAGAACTCATGTCGGACAACGACAAATTGATGGCACCGGCAGCGCGCAAGCGCCAGCTGATTGCCGAAGGCGAACTGTATCGCGTCGGCATCGTGCATGCACGCGCCAGCGTCGGTTATGCGCTGCGTCCCGAAACGCTGTTGAAGGGCGTGGTCGACACGGCCGTCGGCTTTGCCGGCCACCGCGTCGAAGCGTTTGTGGCACCTGGCGGCATGCGTCTGCAGGCACTGGCGCCGTATGCGCTGACAGCGCTGTCGTTTATCGGCCGCAAGAAGCTGGTCAAGCCGGCACTGGTGCTGGTGGCGGCAGTTGCCGCCGCCACCGCCTGGTTCCGCCGCAAGCATTGATAGCTGCTGACGCAAGCATGTCTGCAACGCCGTCCTTCGGGACGGCTTTTTTTTGGCCGTCCGCTTCCCAATCGGCAGTCTGCGCAAGCTGCCACGATCCCTTACAATGACTTACGGTGCAGCACTGCACGCGAGAAAACAGGGGCTATCTTGACTACCATGATCAATCCGTTGAATCCTGCGCGCCTGCGCGTGGTGCTGGTGTTGCAAGGGGGCGGGGCGCTGGGTGCCTACCAGGCCGGTGTCTACCAGGCGCTGCATGAGCACGCGCTGGCGCCCGACTGGGTAGTGGGTACCTCGATCGGCGCCATCAATGCCGCTCTGCTGGCGGGCAACAAGCATGAGGACCGGCTGGTGCGCCTGAAGGAGTTCTGGCAGCGCGTCTCGCACCGCGACAGCATCGACATGACGCGCGTGGGCGATGCGCAGCGGCGCTCGAATATCTGGCTGGCCACGCTCGACACGGTGCTGCGCGGCGTGCCCGGTTTTTTCAAGCCGCGCAACTTCAGCCTGTTCCCGGCCGGCCTGGCCGTACCGCCCGAAGAGGCCAGTTTCTACGATACCAACGAGCTGGCCAGCACGCTGGAAGAACTGGTCGACTTCGACTACCTGAACCAACCGGGCGGCATGCGCCTGTCGGTCAATGCGCTGCGCGTCAAATGTGGCAGCCTGCACAGTTTCGATTCCCAGCGCCAGCGATTGGGCGTCGAGCACATCCGCGCCAGCGGCGCCTTGCCGCCCGGCTTTCCCGGCGTGCGCGTCGATGGCGACCTGTACTGGGATGGCGGCCTGTATTCGAATACCCCGCTGGAAACCGTGCTGGACGACACACCGCACGTCGACACGCTGGTGTTCATGGTCGACCTGTGGAGTTCGGAAGGGCCGGAGCCGACCACGCTCGACGAGGTGCAGACGCGGCAGAAGGACGTCACGTTTGCTTCGCGTTCGAAGCGCCATATCGAAGATTATGTGAATACGCATACGCTGCAGCACAAGCTGCGCGAGCTGTATGCCAAGCTGCCCGATACCGAGCACAACCGACGGCAGACCGAGGAGCTCATTGCGCTCGGCTGCGACAGCACCATGCATATCGTACGCCTGCCGTATGCCGGGCGCGACTGGCATATGGCGGCCAAGGACATCAATTTTTCCAGGGGCTCGATCGAATGGCGCTGGGAGCAGGGCTACCAGGATGCGCTGCGCGCCATCAAGGCGGCGGGCTGGCTGGCGTTCGTGACGGAAGACACGCCGCTGGTGGTGCATGAATTACCACCATACGAGCAGAGCACTGTATAACCTATTTCGGATGGGCCGCGTCGCGCAGTGACTGCGCATTGGCCATGTCCTGTTTGTACGTGTCCTGCGCTGTTTTCAGGCAGGCGGCGCGGTTGGCGGGCGCTTCCTGGCGGCAGGCTTTTTTCGCTTCTGCAAGCGCGGCGCCGATTTCTTTCTGCAAGGTGCGCAGTTGCGCCTGCGGCGTGCTGTCGGCCTGGTACCAGCGGGCGGGGTCGCCTGCCTGTGGTCCGGCCACCGGCGGCGCCGTCTGCGCCTGCGCCAGCGGCGCCAGGCAGGCCAGCAGCAGGCCTGCCAGCGCGGTGTGGGTAATTTGCTTGTTCATGCTTTCTCCTCTCTGAAATGAAAAAAGGCGCCGTAGCGCCTTTGCTTATAGCCTGCCGGTCAGTAGCAGCAGGATCAGGATCACGACGATCAGGCCGGCTACCCCGCTGGGGCCGTAGCCCCAGCTGCGGCTGTGCGGCCAGGTCGGCAGCACGCCGATCAGCGCCAGAATCAAAATAACCAGAATAATGGTGCCCATGGTATCTCCTTGTAGTCATGCGGTTAAAGTGGCGCGATCAATGGCCGCGCCGGTGGTCAATGAAAGACCTGTGAATTAATAGCGGTAGACGCGGCCGTCGATAACGCGCACGCGGTTGCCGGGATTGAGGTCATAGATGCTGTCCTGCACCACGTTGCGGTATTGACCGTTATCGAGGCGGACGTTGATCTGGTAATTCTGTGCCTGCTGCTGGCGGCCTTCGACCTGGTTGCCGACCACGCCACCGGCGACAGCGCCGGCCACGGTGGCAGCCGTGCGTCCGCTGCCCGAGCCGATATTGCTGCCCAGCAGGGCGCCGGCGATGCCGCCAACCACGGCGCCTGCGCCGCTGGTCTGGCCGCGGCCCTGTACCGCCTGGATCGAATCGATGGTGCCATAGGTAGCCGATTCAGGCTGGGTGCCATTGTAATTCTGCGAAGGTGTGGTGCTGGCGCAGCCGCTCAGTACGGCGGTTGCTGCCAGCATCAGTGCGGCCAAGGTGGTATTGGTTTTCATTTTTTTTCTCCTGACGTTGTTTAATGACATGGGCTCATCTTATGGATCGCCAAAGAGCCGGTCTGTACGCTGCCGCACGTACTTATTTGTTGCTTAATCTGCACAGGTCGCGCCGGTTTTCTGCTGTTTCGTTGTTCTTTATCAATATCTTCATGCGCTGCTGGAAAATTCGATAACTTGTGTACGGCAGCGTACAGAAGGAGGCCGGCGATCCACGTAAAACGGTAGTCATGCCACGCAGATCGGCAAAAGATCATCACCAACAGGGAGCAACACATGTACAAGAACAACATCAACAAGAACAAGACGTTCGCCGCGATTATCGTCAGCCTGGCATGCGCCGCTTGGGGCAGCTCGGCGATGGCCGCCACTCCCGAAGCGAAGGCCGCCTACAAGACAGCCAATGAGCAGGCCGGCGTCAATTACAAGGCAGCGCACGCCGAGTGCGAAAAAATCACCGGCAATCCGAAAGATGTGTGCATCGCCGAAGCGAAAGCCGTGCGTGCCTACGATGAAGCCGTGGCGCAAGCCCAATACACCAATACGCTGCGTGCCTACACCAAGGCCCGCGTCAAGATTGCCGATGCCAACTACGATGTCGACCTGAAGCGCTGCGACGCCGTCACCGGCAACGAAAAGGATGTCTGCGTCAAGCTGGCCAAGTCGACCAAGGTCGCGGCCCTGGCCGACGCCAAGGCAGACAAGAAAGTCATCGAAGCGCGCAGCGATGCGCGTGAAGAAAAAAGAAAAGCCGAGTACAAGGTCGCCACGGAAAAATGTGACGCCCTGGCCGGCGCAGCCAAAGATGAATGTGTAAAGGCTGCAAAGACTCAGTTCAATTACTAAGCACTCGTAATCGCCTGAATTGAACTGTTATAAGAAGCTCCTCGTGAGCACCCTGATTGACCACTCCTAAGAAGGAAAATACCATGAAATTCACCAAATCTATCGCTACTGGCCTGTTCGTCGCTTCCCTGTTCGCCGTTGCTGGCTGCGCTTCGACCCCAACCAAAGAAGGTACGGGCGAATATGTGGATGACGCACTGGTCACCACCAAGGTCAAGGCCAGCATCATCAACGAGCCGACCCTGAAATCGACCGAAATCAACGTTGAAACGTTCAAAGGCGTGGTACAGCTGAGCGGCTTCGTTGCCCAGCCAGGCGACGCTGTCAAAGCCGGCGAAATCGCCCGCGGCGTCAAAGGCGTGAAATCGGTCAAGAACGATATCCGCACCAAGTAATTGCCAGCCCTGCCAGAGCGCCTGCCATGATGGCGGGCGCTTTGGCTATCCACGGACCGTCGCGGGAGTCTCATGAAGCACCAGCCAGCCGATCTTCCTCCCAAGCCGGTTGCTGCCGCTCCTGTCGAGCCGCCTGCCGGCACGCCCGTGGAGCATCACCTCGACCCGTCGTTGCGCCTCCCGCTGCATGTCAATGCGCGCGGCCTGGCCCTCGGCATCATCGCCACTGTCAGTTTTGTGTATGCCTTGCAGTGGGCACAGAAATTCCTCATTCCCGTTATCTTCGGCATCTTCATTGCCTATACGCTCAATCCGGTCGTCCGCTGGCTGGAAAAAATCCGCCTGCCGCGCGTGATCGGCGCCACCCTGGTTACGGGCCTGATCCTGTTCGGCTCGATCGTCGTGATCGAACGCGTGCAGGGCGAGTTCGAATCGATCGTCGAAGAGCTGCCGGCCGCCACGCACAAGCTGGCGCGCCTGATCGCCGCCAACACGGGCGGCAAGGAAAGCACGTTCCAGAAAATGCAGGCCGTGGCCAATGAAATCGAGCAGGTCGCGGCCGGCGCCGAAGCGCGCCGCAACGTACGCCGCGCGGCAGCGGCCGAAGGACCGAATTTCAAGATCATGGACTGGGTCTGGGCCGGCTCGCTGGGCCTGATGGGCTTTGTCAGCCAGGCCACCATGGTGATCTTCCTGGTGTTCTTCCTGCTGCTGTCGGGCGATACCTTCAAGCGCAAGCTGGTCAAGCTGACCGGCCCCTCGCTGAGCCGCAAGAAGGTCACCGTGCATATCCTGGAAGACATCAACACCTCGATCCAGAACTATATGTTCATGCTGCTGGTGACCAATGTGCTGCTGGCGCTGCTGATGTGGGTGGCGCTGCACATGATCGGCCTGCAAAACGCGGGCGCCTGGGCCATCATGGCCGGCTTCCTGCACATCATTCCGTATTTCGGTCCGCTGCTGATCACGGTTGCCACCGGCCTGGTTGCCTTTTTGCAGTTCGAATCGCTGGAACTGGTGCTGCTGGTGATGGCCTCGTCGCTGGGCATCGCCACCCTGATCGGCACCTTTGTCACCACCTGGATGACGGGCCGCATCGCCCGCATGAACCCGACCGCCGTGTTCGTCAGCCTGCTGTTCTGGGGCTGGCTGTGGGGTGTCTGGGGCTTGCTGCTGGGCGTGCCGATTATCGTCATCGTCAAGGTGGTGGCCGAGCGCGTGCAGGGGATGGAAGTGGTGGCGGAACTGCTGGGAGAGTAGGTAGGGCAGGTCGGGTAGGTCGGGTTAGCCCGCAGGGCGTAACCCGACACCACCGGTAATGCCAACCATGTTGTCGGATTACGCGCGTGGCGCTAATCCGACCTGCGTTACTGAAAACGGCGGGCCGCAGGCGCGGGCCCGACAAAATGCCGATGGCGGCGTTGCAGCGCCTCGCCGTACATGCGTACTGTCTTCGTCGCTGCGCCTTGCCCTCGACATTTTTCAGGCCCGCTTGGCCCGGAACGCCTTTTCTGGCGACGGTGGCGTAGGTCGGGTTAGCCCGCAGGGCGTAACCCGACACCACCGGTAATGCCAACCATATTGTCGGATTACGCGCGTAGCGCTAATCCGACCTGCGCCGTAACATGCGCAATAATCACATCACGACTGATGCCGCTTCAATACCTTCGTCACCAGATCGCCATCTTCCGTCTTCGGCGCATCTTTCATACTGCCCAGTTGCAAGGTGAACTGGCGCGTGAATTCAGCGCCGAGGAAAAAGATCTGCGCCGAATAATAGATCCAGATCAGCAGGGCCACCAGCGAGCCGGCGGCGCCATAGCTGCTGGCCACGCCGCTGTTGCCGATATACACGCCGATCGCGTATTTTCCCAATGAAAACATGAAGGCGGTGCCCAGCGCGCCGATCATCACGTCGCGCCATGACAGGCGCACGCGCGGCAGCATCTTGTAGATCACGGCAAACAGGCAGGCGATCACGCCAAAGCCGATCAGGTTCGACAATACGGAAAACAGCACGGCAGCATCTTTCCAGTGGCCCTCCCAGTAGTTTTCCAGGATGGCCATGGCGGCGCTGATCACCAGCGACACCATCAGCAAAAAGGCCAGTACCAGCACCAGGCCGAACGAGAGCAGACGCGTGCGCAGCATGTCCCAGGCACCCGATTCTTTCAGGGCCGGAACTTGCCAGATTTCATCAAGGCTGGCCTTCAGTTCGGCAAACACGCTGGTGGCGCCAAACAGCAGCAGCGCGCCGGCGATCAGGGTGGCGATGCGCCCCTGATCGTGATTTTGCGCGCCGGCCAGCACCAGCTGGATCGCTTCGGCGCCTTGCGTGCCCAGCAGGCCTTGCAGCTGGGCCATCAATTCGCCGCGCGCGGCGGCCGGGCCATAGAAAAAGCCGGCGATGGCGATCACCAGTACCAGGATGGGGGCAACCGAAAACAGGGTGTAATAGGCGAGGGCGGCGCCCTTGCTGGACGCGCGGTGTTCGAGCCATTCGGTGACGGAGCAGACGATCACGCTGCGCATCGTCTTGCCGAGCGGGGCCAGCCTGGCCAGGCGGGGATTACGGGTAGATATGCTCATGCGTGGCTTTCAATGAAAAAAAGGGGCCGAGGCCCCTTTTTTGAACAGTGGCGTACCACTAACGGTGAAGATTAGCGCACGCGGCGTTCGATCGTGATTTGCTCGACTTCAACGCGACGGTTTGGTTCCAGGCACTTGATCAGGTCAACACGTTTCTTGTTATCGCAAGTAACGACTGGATTGGTCGAGCCTTTGCCTTCGGCCGACAGGCGGTTGGCGGCAACACCGTGGGCAACCAGGTATTCCTTGACCGAATCAGCACGTTGCTGCGACAGTTTCTGGTTGTACTTGGCCGAACCGATACGGTCAGCATAGCCGCTGATGACGACGTTGTTGACGTCCGGCGCTGCGTTCAGCACGCGGGCGATTTCGTCCAGCTTGGTCTGGGTCGGTGCCAGCTTGGCGCTGTCGAATGCGAACAGTTCGGTCGCAGCCATCGTTACTTTTTCAAAGCGTGGAGCCGGTGGCGGAGGTGGCGGTGGTGGCGGCACCACGACGACTTCTTCACGCACTGGCGGCGGTGGCGCTGGCTGAGCGGCGACTGGCGGTTTGTCGAAAGCGTAGTTCAGGCCGACGTTGACATACCAGTTGCTCGATTTGCTTTGTGGGAAGGTGTTACCACGCAGGAAGCCATGCACGTTACGCACGTCCAGCTGGGTCGACCACTGGTCGGTCAGCTTGCTCTGGAAACCCAGGCCCAGGTTGGCGTATGGGGAGCTTTTGCTGCGTTCGCCCAGAGGACCATTGTCCTTGTCGCGCTGCATGCCGGCGCCGACTACCAGGAAGGGAGCAAACGATGGGTTACGGTTGAAGAACAACAGGCCATCAACGCCCAGCGTGTTTTGCTGGTAGCGGTTGCCGTTGTCTTTCGAACGGGTATAGGTGGTGCCGAACTGAACATCCCACTGTGGCGAAACTGGTTTACCAAAACGCAAGCCAGCACCGTAGCCGGTTTTATCGGAAGAAAAATCCGAATCTGGTTTCGAAGCATTAATGCTAGGTTGAATGTACCAGGATGGATTGATTTCCTGAGCCTGTGCGCCGATGGACGAGCACAGGACGGCGGCGGCAACGGCGATTTTTTTTAAATTATTCACAAGTAACTCCCAACGTTAATAAGAGATTTTTCTAAGACATCAAAACGGCTAGATGGACTGCCTTCTACCGCGACAACAATTCCAGATGCGCATGTTTTGCGTGAAATGCACTGCTGTTGGATTGGAGAATACGTTTCCAGGTTCAACCGGTCGGTGCGCTAGCGCACAAACGTTTGTTGTAACTCATTAGTGTTGCAAAACCACCACAAAAAAACAATTTATACGCAATAAATTGTTTATTCAATTGCACAGCCGAGGGAAAGCCTGGTCGACACAGCAAGCAATGCCACGACCGAGCCCTCGTTTGCAGATGTATATTAGCAACAATGATGGGCTTGCTAACTTATACGACAGTGTTATTGCCAATCTGTCGTGTCCGGCTCCATTGCGGGGCTAAGACAGCAGTTGCATCGCACGCCACCGCTTGTCTTTTCGCTTGTCAAGCAGGAGTCACTACGCGTCCGAGGTTAATCCGGCACTCTCGCTGCCGAGCAATCTGTGGTTGTCCGGCCAGTTGTCTTGTATTTGCTGCGACCCAGGCCGATAGCGGCGTCGCCAGTTTTTCGCACGCGGCATTGTCAAGGCGGTACGCCAGGCGCGGGTGCAGTTGGGCAACTCGACCATGCGGCGGCATGGCGCAGGCCGGGCTTGCACTCGATATTCGATGGAAAAGAGAGGGGCAGCCGTCGGCGCTGTCAGCTGGGGCGGTGCCGGTCGCCATGCGCTGGCGCTGCTCAACGTCATGGGAAAAAGCGCCGCGACGGCTGGTTTCCGGATGCGCGGCCAGACGCCGGCATCCCTGAAACCAGGTGTTTATTGCATGGTAGCCGGCGTGGTCGGCGGCACCGGCGGAATCGGCATGCTCTGCACGCCAGGCGTGGGCGGCGGCGACAGCGTGCCAGGACCTGCCGGGGTATCGGGGGTTGCTGGCGTTGCCGGCGTCGCGTGGGCGGGGCGTTTGGCGTGTTTGGCTGGCGCCTTGTGGCGGGTATTGGTGCTTTCACGCATTTTGCTGCCAGGCATGGGCTTGCCCTTGTTATCGAGCTTGTCCGACTGGTCCGATTGCTGGCCCGGGTCGGCGCGGTTATTGACGTGGTTGCCGGTCTGGTTCACATTGGTGGTCGACTGGGCTTGCACCCAGGCGCCGCCCACGGTCATCAGGGTAGCGGAGAGCAACAGCGCGGCGGTTTTCATGGTACGTAATCCTGTGGTCATTGATCGATGGAACCATTGTCACATGCCTGGCCGGCGCTGCGGGTAGGAGTGCGCCGCATGGTATTGTGGGCCTATAGCCTCAGTGCGCTTCAGGCACGACAGGAAGGCTGGGCTTGGCTGGCCTGGTCGGCTCCGAGGCCGGCGCACCCTTGCGCGGTTTGGGTGCCGGTTTGGCCTGATGCGGATGTCTGGCAGATGGCGCTTTTGCCGGCTGCTTTGCCTGCGATGAAGAGGCGGCCGTGTCGGGCTGGACCTGCGCCGACGCGCCGGCGGCCGCCATCAGGGCAGCGGCCAGCAAGAAAATGGGAGCTTTCATGATGCTTCCTCCATGTCTGGAAAACACACTGCCGGCCCGGCCGTGAAGACCTTGCCGGCAGTTGAGTGCTGTCACTCAGCAATTATTGCGCTGGCGTGGACGCTGGCTGCATGTCCTTCGGAGCGACCGCGCCGTCCTGGGTGACCTTGTTATGCACGGCCGCGTCGCCCTGGTTGCCGCGCTTGGCTTTCTTGGCTTTCTTGGCCGGCTTGGCGGCCTGGGTGTCGGTCATTTCAGTGGCCGCTTGCGGCGTGCCGGTGCTGTCCCGGTTCATATCCGGGGTGGTCTGGGTCTGGGCCTGGGCCAGCGAAACGGTGGCTGCCAGCAGCATCGAGGACAACAGCATGGTGGTCGATTTCATGGGAAACTCCTTTAGTGGTGGTGGAAATGGTCAGATGGCGATTTCAGCTCAGCGTGCCGGTTTCGGCGGTGGCGCGACGCCGGTGTTGCTGCTCGAACCAGTATTGCCGGTTTCGCTTTGCGTATTCGGTGGCGGCGGCGGCATGGCCGTGCCCTTGTTCGGATTGACATGCGCTTCGGACTGCACGCGCTTGGTCGGTTTTTTGGCGTGTTTCTTTTCCTGCGCTTCCAGCTTGCCGGTCGGATCGACGGTCTTGCGTGCTTCTTCGCCTTGCGGCGTGCTGGTGCTGTCGCGCATTGGCGCGTCGACCGGCGGATTGGATTTGGACTGCGCCTGGGCCAGCGAGGCGGCGCCTGCCAGCAGGGCCGCGAAAATCAGTGAGGATGATTTCATGGAAAACTCCTTTGATGTCAATTAAGAAGTGTCCATTTTGTCACCAAAAGCAAACCCGGCAAGTAGGAGTACGCCCCTAGCTGCTGTGGGCGTATGGCTGGCCGGCGTGCAGGTTTCAGCGAAATTGCTCAGTCGAAATATCGAAACGCTTGAGCTTGTCGTACAGGGTTTTCTTCGGAATATTCAGGCTGGCGGCGGCGTCGATCACATTGCCGTTATGGCGGCGCAGCGCCTCCTCGATGATCGAGATTTCAAACGCATCGACCTGTTCGGCCAGCGATGCTTCGCGGCAGCCGGCCGGGCTCAGCGTCTCGTCCAGCAGGCCCAGCACGAAACGGTCGGCCACGTTGTGCAGTTCGCGCACATTGCCGGCCCAGCGCTGCGCCATCAATGAGGCCACCAGTTCGGCGCTGACCAGCGCCGCCGGCTGGCCGTAGCGCAGCGCGGCCTGCAGCACGAAGAACTCGAACAGCAGCGGGATGTCTTCGCGCCGGTTGCGCAGCGCCGGCAGGGTCAGGCTGGCCACGTTCAGGCGGTAATACAGGTCGGCGCGGAACTTGCCCTGTTCGGCCAGCACGTTCAGGTCTTCCTTGGCCGCCGCGATCACGCGGAAATTCACGGAAATCAGCTTGTTCGAGCCGAGCCGCTCGACCTGGCGTTCCTGCAGCACGCGCAGCAATTTCACCTGCAGCGCCAGCGGCATGCTTTCGATTTCATCGAGAAACAAGGTGCCGCCGTTCGCATATTCGATCTTGCCGATGCGCTGGCGCTGCGCGCCCGTAAACGCGCCTTCCTCGTGGCCGAACAGCTCCGATTCAAAGATGGCTTCGGGCAAGGCGCCGCAGTTAATGGCGACGAACGGATGGTCGCGCCGCTCGCTGAAGTCGTGCAGGCAGCGCGCGATCAGTTCCTTGCCGGTACCGGTTTCGCCCAGGATAATGATGTCGGCCGATTTCGGCGCCAGGTTCAGCACCAGCTGGCGCACCCTGGCCATGGCCGGGCTGCGGCCGACGATGCGCGCCTCAATGCCGACGCGCTGTTCGAGCTGGCGGCGCAGGTTCATGTTTTCCAGCACCAGGTGGCGCTTGTCGAGCGCGCGCCGGCACACTTCCACCAGCAGGTCGGCCGAGAACGGCTTTTCGATGAAGTCATAGGCGCCGCGGCGCATGGCCCCTACCGCCATCGACACGTCGCCGTGGCCGGTGACCAGGATCACCGGCAGGCTGGCGTCCTGCGCCACGGCAATGTCGAGCAGCCTGAGGCCGTCCATGCCGGGCAGTTTGATATCGCTGAGCAGGATGCCGGCAAATTCCGGCATCAGGTAGGGCAGGGCTTCTTCGGCCGTGGCAACGGCAGTGACCTGCAGGCCGGCCAGTTCCAGCGACTGGCGCGCACCTTTGCGCACCACCGCGTCGTCTTCCACCAGCAGCACTTGCATGCCGTCGAAATTGTTCTCATGCATCCGCTGAATCCTTGGTCTCTTTATTTGTTTTCTTTGTGATCGTCGTCACGCGTGAGTGTGATTGTAAACTGTGCGCCGCCGCCTTCGGCCCTGGAACGGTTGCGCACGGCCAGCGCGCCGCCGGCCGCGCGCACGATGCCGGCGCTGATCGACAGGCCCAGCCCCAGGCCATGTTCCTTGGTGGTATAGAAGGGGTCGAATATCCGGTCCAGCGAGGCCAGCGCAATGCCGGGGCCATTGTCGGTCACATGAAGTACGGCCAGGGCGCCTTCGCTGCGTACCTGCAGCCAGATCTGCACCGGTTCGGTCTCGGGCACAGCGTCCATGGCGTTGGTGATCAGGTTGCTGAACACCTGTTCCAGGCCGATGGCATTGCACAGCACGACGATTTCTTCCTCGGGCCAGCTTTCATGCAAGCTCAAACGCTGTGAATTCTTGCGCGTGCGCACTTGCAGCATGGTTTGCGCAAACGCCTGGCGCACGGAGACGGGTTTGCGCGCATCGTCGCTGCGCCGCGCAAAGCCCTTCAATTGCGAGGTGACGTAGCCGAGACGCTTGACCAGGTCGGAAATGGTCGACAGGTTGTCGAGCGCGTCATCGATGCGCCCGCGCGCCAGGAATACCTTGGCATTGTCGGAAAAGGTCTGCAGGGCGGCCAGCGGCTGGTTCAGCTCATGCGTGACGCCGGCTGCCATCTGGCCGATGGCGGCCAGCTTGCCGCTTTGCACCAGCTCGGCCTGGGCGTAGCGCAGGGTTTGCTCGGCCCGTTCGCGCTCGCCCACTTCCGCCTGCAGCCGGCCATTCGCGTGCACCAGGTCTGCTGTGCGCTGGGCCACCTTGATTTCCAGCTGTTCATACGCCAGCGCCAGGGTTTGCTGGGCCTTGAGCTTGTCGGCAATCCGGCGCCGGCGCTGGCGCGCATACATCAGGGCCAGCATCAGCAGGGCCCAGCCCAGGGCCGCGGCGATGGCGGCGTTGCGGGCCGCTTCGTCGACCTGGTCGAGTTCGGCCAGCACCGTGATCTGCCAGCGCAAAGGGCCCAGCGGGCGATTGACGGCCAGGTAGTCGGCCTTGCCCGGTAACGCCGGCAGCTGGTCGGTCTGCGCACGTTCCAGCGTCATCACGCTGGCGCCATCGGCAAACTGGCGCCGTACACGGTGCGGCAGGATCGGCAGGTTTTCCTGCAAGAACTGGCGTTGCACGCTGATATCCTGCTTGGCCGCCGCCGACAGGGCCGCCAGGGTATTGAATTTGAACGACGGCGTGCTGGCCAGGATAATCACGCCGTTGGCGTCCTTGACCCAGATCTGTTCGCCCGCGCCCGGTGTGCGCCACGATTGCTCGATCCAGTCCAGGTTGACCTTGGCGGCCACGATGCCGATGATGCGTCCGTGGCGCAAGACCGGCTGCGAAATGAAATAGCCGGCCTCGAAGGTGGAAGCGCCGATGCCGTAAAACCGGCCGATGCCGCCGGCGATGGCGTTCTTGAAATAGGGCCGGAAGCCATAGTTGACGCCGACATAGGAACTGGCGTCCTGCCAGTTGCTCGACGCCAGCGTGGTGCCGTTTTCATCGAGCACATACACGGCAAAGGCGCCGGCACGGCGGTTGATGTCGACCAGGTAAGCGTTCAGTTCGCTGACCCTGGCCGGTGTCGGCTGCTCGATCAGTTGCGCCACCGCCTCGCTCTGGGCCACCGCCAGCGGCAGGAATTCATATTTGTTGAGGGCGCCGCCGATCGACGCCGCATACAGCTCGGCGCGAGAATCGAGCGTGCGGTGCAGTTCGTCGAGCTGGCGCTGCTGGACCCAGGAATGGGTCGACCAGGTCAGCGCCACCAGCGAGGTGATGGCCAGCAGCGCAGCGAGCGAGGGTTTTATGGTGGGTATCATGAAGGCTTGGGTCAGCCCCCCAATGCCACCGGCGTCAGGCTTGGCGCCAGCACAGCGGGGGGAGGCTGACCCGCGCTTAGTCAGCCGTGCTGGCCATGGTTTCGGCATTATGGTGGCGCTGCTGCTCCTCCATCACCATCTCGCCCAGCATGCGTTTGAGGCGGTTGAACTCGGGGTCGCTCGGGTCGCGCGGACGGGGCAGGTCGATCGTCACGTCGCGCTTGATGGTGCCGGGACGGTAGGTCATGACGATGGTGCGGTCGGCCAGGTAGATCGATTCCTCGATCGAGTGCGTGACGAAGACGATGGTGGTGCCGAACACTTTCCAGATTTTCAGCAGTTCATCCTGCAGGTTGCGGCGCGTCAGCGCATCGAGCGCGCCGAACGGTTCGTCCATCAGCATGATCGGCGAATCGAGGGCCAGCACGCGGGCAATCGCCACGCGCTGGCGCATGCCGCCCGACAGGTCCTTCGGAAAGCGCAGGCGAAATTCCGTCAGGCCCAGCATATTGAGCAGCATGTCGACGCGCTCCTTGATCTCGGCCTGCGACTTGCCGGCGATTTCCAGGCCGAACGCGATATTGCTTTCGATCGACATCCACGGAAACAGCGCATATTCCTGGAACACCATGCCGCGGTCCGGACCCGGTTCGGTGATCAGCTTGCCGCCGGCCAGGATCTGGCCCGAGGTCGGATGCGCGAAGCCGGCCAGCGCATTGAGCAGGGTGGATTTGCCGCAGCCGGACGGCCCCAAGAGGCAGATGAATTCGCCGCTGGCAATGTCCAGGTTGATGTCCTTGAGCGCGATCACGTCGCTGCCGCCGGTGGTAAATACCTTGTTGACTGCTTTGATATTAATGGTGGTCATGGCGCTTCCTCTTCAGTGTTCCAGGCCGCGGTGCCACTGCAGCAGATGATTGTTCAGGGCGTTCATGGCGATATCGATGGCCAGGCCAAACAGGCCGATGGTAAACATGCCGGCAATAATTTTGTCGGACCAGAAATACTCGCGCGCTTCCAGGATGCGAAAGCCCAGCCCGCTGTTGACGGCGATCATTTCCGCCACGATCACGACGATAAACGCCGTGCCCATGCCGATGCGCGCGCCGGCCAGGATATACGGCGTGGCCGCCGGCAGGATCACGCGGCGAAACATCGTCATCTGGCTGGCGCCCAGGTTGCGGGCGGCGCGGATATAAATGCCATCGACCTGGCGCACGCCGGCGATGGTATTCATCAGCACGGGAAAGAACGAACCGATGCTGATCAGGAAAAAGGCGGGCGGATTGCCCAGCCCGAACCATAAAATGGCCAGCGGAATATAGGCGATCGGCGGAATCGGGCGCAGCACCTGCACCAGCGGATCGAACAGTTTGTAGATGGTCTTGTTGGTGCCCATCAACAGGCCCAGCGGCAGCGCCAGGCCGGCGCCGATGGCAAAGCCGCCCAGCACGCGCGACAGGCTGGCCCACGCGTCATGCGGCAGTTCGCCCGAGAACATCCACACCAGATAGTTGCCGGCCTCGGGGGTATATTCCTGCATCGGGATCAGGTATTCATACCACTTCACCACCACCGCCACCGGCGAGGGCAGGATCTGCGGATTGATCCAGCCGAAAGTGGACATGGCCTGCCACAGCAGCAGCACGGCCACCGGCACGGCGGAGCCGTGCACGATACGTTTCATCATGGGTACATTCATCGTCAGCCTTCCAGGGTTAGCGTGGTGCGTAGGATTTCTTGGCTTTTTCCAGCAGGTCCAGCTTGACCCAGTCGCTGGCGGCAGGCGCCTTGGCCATGCGGCCCACGCCGAACTTGACCATGTAGTCGGTGGTCAGCTGCACGTGGCTCTGGGTGATGTCTTCCGTAAAGATCGCGTTGTCGATGGCGTCGCGGTAGTCCTCGCTGGTGATCTGGTTCTTGAACATCGACTCGCGCACGTATTTTTCCGCCAGCTTCGGATCGGCCAGGAAGGCGCGGGTGGCAGCGACAAAGCAATCCATGAAGCGCTGCGCCACGGCCGGCTTTTCCTTGTACATTTTTTCCGTCATCACCAGCGCGCGCACCGGTTCGCCCAGCGGCGTGTCGTACGGCTTGATGATGGCCGCGCCGTATTTCTTGTGGATCGCCTGGGTCGAGTAGGGCTCGGACTGGCTCATCACATCGATGTCGCGGGTCAGCAGCGCCTGGTTCAGGTCGGGGTAGCCCATGTACAGTATCTGCACGTCCTTGCCCGGCTTGTCGGACCAGGTCAGCTTGGCCTTGGTCAGTTCGGCAAACAGCAGGATTTCCTGCGGACCACCGCGCGTGACGCCGACTTTCTTGCCTTTCAGGTCGGCGATGCCCTTGATGTTCAGGTCAGGGCGGCCGACGATCTGCACGCCGCCCTTGGCGAAGCCGCCTACCAGGTACACCGGCAGGCCGGTGGCACGGCCCGTGATGGCCGCTTCCAGCGCGCTGGCGGAGACATCGATTTCGCCGGCGATCATGGCCGGCACGATGTCGAGGCCCTTGGCGAAGATGCGCTCTTCGATCTTCAGGTCGTATTTCGGAGCGATTTCCTTCATATAGGCAACCGCGCCATAGTGTGCAAATTTCAGGTTACCCAGGCGTACCAGGTCGGCGGCATGGGCCGACAGCGGGAATTGCGCAGCGAGCGCAACGGCGACGGCCAGGGCTTTGGCATTGAGAAAAGACGCGAAAAAAGACGGATTGCGGGCAGGGGTGATCATGCTGTGTCTCCAAAAGTAGATGATTTTTATTTATGGGGCTGCTCTGATGGCGGCCATGAAAATATAAAAGCATCTTCCGTGCCAGTGAAACGTATTTTGGCGACGATAGCAAGTGTTTGTTTCTAAACGTTAAATTGTGGCGCGCACAAAACGGTTTGTGGCCCGATTCCGTGTTTTCGCACGATCGGCTGGAAAAGCGTGCGGATTGCCGGATTGATTGAGAGGAGTTTGTGGCATGTCAAGACTGGAACGGTGAACCCGGTAACGGCAAC
Organism: Janthinobacterium sp.; assembly: GCF_031995485.1. Lineage (NCBI taxonomy): Bacteria > Pseudomonadati > Pseudomonadota > Betaproteobacteria > Burkholderiales > Oxalobacteraceae > Janthinobacterium > Janthinobacterium sp. The sequence goes on along the minus strand of NZ_DAMAGB010000054.1, from coordinate 4,922 downwards.
CGACTCCAATCATAAAAAAACGCGTTGCATCAACAATCGCAACGCGTAACTCCCCCGAGGAGTGGGGGCACGCCGCGCTGTAGCTGTTGTTGCAGTCGTGACTGCGTGCGCGGCGTCGTAGGCAGGTAATTATTTGGCCGGCGTTGCTGGCGGTACGGCCGGTGCGGTGGCCGGATCGGTCAATGGAGCCGGCGTGGCGCCTGGGGCAGTCTCGGGCGTGGTAGCGGGAGCGGCCGGATCGACCGGGGTCGGAGTCGGAGTAACGGCCGGCGCGGTTGCTGGCGGCGCTGCTTCAGGCAGCGGTGCGTCGGCGGGTTTTTTGCACGCGGAAAGACTGATCAGGGCAGCGGCGGCCAGCAGATAAGGCATTTTCATCATGATTCCTTTGCAAAGAATGGTTGGGCGATGCTGGTACAGGCCAACGGGACAGCATGCAAGACAGCCCGCCTGTTGGCGCTTCCGGCAGCGGCAAGTCCACCGGCCAGTCATCAGGAGTGGGCGCCAGGCGGTATAACGGTGAGCGGGCCGGACAAACCCTTGCCTGCTCGATGCCTGACGATCACCTTGATCTTATTGCAAGCTCATTTGCCCTTCTGTTCGCCATCGCACGTTCGGTCCTGAATTGAAATGCAATACTGCGTTCAGACCCAATGCAGAAAAGAAACTAATTCCACATGGAAATATTTTTACTTTCTCGGCCCCTAATGTTCGGTAATGTTCGTTAACGCACAGACCAGGGGCGGCAAGACAGGCATTCTGTGGTCAGACGTCTGGAATTAGTGATTTCTTGGCAAACACCAAGTACTCAGCAATTCAGACTACCGGCAATCGTTTAAAAGGAGTATTCAAATGCATGCAATGACCCAGTCTCACGTGAAGAGCGAAATGAAGGCAGCGCACCAGGAACTTCGTGGATCCGAAAAAGGTTCCTCAATGGCAATGGTAGAGCGTGCAGCCCCGATCCCTCCGGAGCGCATGAACCCGATTTCCATGGCTCCCATCGAGCGCGTACGTTCCACCTCGGCCACGCTGCGCCGTATCGAAAACATGCAAAAACTGATCGGTGAGCTGTCGCTGCACGAGATGCTGGCTGATGAAATCGCCTGGTTCCTGAAATTTTCGCCATCGGGCGCCCGCAAATACATCCGCGACCTGCGCGAAGCGGGCGTGATCGAACTGGCACGCTATATCGAAGGCACCGCCACCTATCTGGGCAAGGCCGTGTATCAGCTGACGCCGGATCCGGAACGTGTACGTGCTTTCCTGGCCGCCATTGTGCAGCCGAAACGCGAAGGCGCGCCACCACGCAAGGATCGTCCAGGCCTGCGCGAGCAGAGCATGGCAGGCAGCGGCCGTCACTTCCATATCCTGGCCGATGACACCCATTACGCAATCCGCGTCAACCGTGGCCCGGTCACGCGCGATCCGCTGGTCGCCGCCCTGTTCGGCGCACCGCAGCAAAAAAGCGAGTAAGCACATGCCTGCCGGCGCGGCTTTTTGCCAGCCGGCAGCGTAATGATAGGCACTATGATTATCATGCGCACTCCAGGTGCCACGGAAGCCGGGTCACATCCCGGCTTTTGCTATTGTTCTCTGGGAATGGTTTGCACGGCGGCGGATTGAAAAGTTGTTATGCATCCCCATGTTGACTGGACTGCCTAACCAAGGAGTCTTGCCTTGTCTGCCCCTGCCTGCCCCACTTATTCCCGCCCGCCACTGACTGGCCCGACTTTCCTGTCGGAACGGGTTGAAGCATGAATCCGCTGCTGTGGATCGCCCTGGTCACCATCGGCATCGCCCTGTCGCTGTGGTTTCCCCGCTGGCGCTTGAAGCGTGCCTTGGCGCGCCCGCTGGCGCCCGAAGGACTGGCGATTCTGGACGCCAATATCCCCGTCTACAGGCACATGCCGGCGCCGCTGCAGGAACAGCTGCGCCGGCTGGTGGTGCAGTTCCTGTATCAAAAGAAATTTGTCGGCTGCGGCGGACTGGAGATTACCGACGAGATGCGCTACACCATCGCCGGCCAGGCCTGCCTGCTGCTGCTGAACCGCGAAACACAGGTGTATCCGGCGCTCGACACCATCCTCGTCTACCCGAATGAATTCGTGGTCACGCGCAACGAAGTGGGGCCGGGCGGCGTGGTCACGCCTGCCGCCAATGGCCTGCTTGGCGAATCCTGGGGCGATGGCCGCGTGGTGCTGGCGTGGGACCATGTGCAGCGCGGCGCGGCCGACTGGACCGACGGCCAGAACGTGGTGCTGCATGAATTTGCCCACCAGCTCGACAGCGAAGCGGGCGCCGCCAATGGCGCGCCCTACCTGCCGAACGTATCGAGCTACCGCAGCTGGGCCACGGTGCTGTCGCGCGATTTTGAGCATTTGCGCCATGACGCCATCTATCACCAGCATAGCGTGATGGACCATTATGGCGCCACCAATCCGGCCGAATTCTTTGCTGTCGCCACCGAAACGTTTTTTGAGAAACCGTACCAGATGGCTGAGCATCATGCAGAGCTGTATGCCGAGTTTCTCAAGTATTACAAGGTCGACCCGCGCGACTGGATGACAGCGCCGGTCGAACCGGAGCACATGCATTCGCCATTTCCGAACTACGCTGCCCAATGGTAAGGCTGTGCTTCAGGTGCTGAACTCGGCCACCAGGAAGTCGATGAACACGCGCATCCTGGCAGGCAGGTTGCTGCGGCTCAGGTAATACAGATACAGGTCGGCCGGGGGCAGGGTATAGCCTGGCATGACCTCGCGCAGGCGGCCGCTGTCCAGGTATTTGGCCACGTCCCATTCCGAGCGCTGCACGATGCCATGTCCGTCCAGCGCCCAGTTCAGCACGATATCGCCATCGTTGCTCGACACGGCGCCGCGTACCTTGACCAGTTCCACCGAGCGACCCTTTTGCAGCCGCCAGGTGCCATACACATCATCGTTCTGCCGGTGCAGGATGCAGCGGTGGCGGTGCAGTTCCTCCGGCGTCTGCGGCTCGCCCGCCTGCTTCAGGTAGGCCGGCGAGGCGCACAGGAAACGCCGGTTGCGCATCAGTTTCCTGGCTGTCAGTCGCGTGTCGGGCAGTTCGCCGAAGCGGATCGCCAGGTCATACGCTTCTTCCACCAGGCTGATGGGCCGGTCCGTCAGGTGCAGTTCCACTTCCACCTCCGGATACGCATGCGCGAAGCGCGACACGATGGGGGCGATACGCGTGCGGCCAAAGCCGGGCGTGCCATTCACGCGCAGCAGGCCTTTCGGCGCGGCGCGGCCGCTGGCAACCGACTCTTCCATATCGCGGATCTGGTTCAATATCTGCGCCGCTTGCGCCAGGTACAGTTCGCCCTCATTGGTCAGGCTGATGCGGCGCGTGGTGCGGTGGACCAGGCGCACGCCCAGGCGCTGTTCCAGCAGGCTCAGGCGCTTGGTAACGGCCGGTGGCGTCACGCCCAGTTCGCGCGCGGTCGCCGTCATATTGCCCAGCTTGGCCAGCAAGACGAAAAAAGCCAGGTCGGGCGCAGTGTCACTTTTCATTAGTTTTCACCTGAAGTGAATAATGGTTTTCATTCAGGTGAATTATAGGGGATAGCTTCAAGAGTAAGCTGGGCATTGACTTAATCAGGAGATGCCTTCATGAAAATCATTGAAATCCGCGAAAAGACCGTTCCCATCAGTTCCCCGATCCGCAATGCGTATATCGACTTCAGCAAAATGACCTTGAGCCTGGTTGCGGTAGTCACCGACGTGATCCGCGACGGCAAGCCCGTGATCGGCTATGGCTTCAATTCGAATGGGCGCTATGGCCAGGGCACCCTGATGCGCGAACGCTTCATGCCGCGCATCCTGGAAGCGGATCCGGCCAGCCTCATTGATGACGCCGGCACCAATCTCGATCCGCACAAGATCTGGAACTGCATGTTTGCCAATGAAAAACCGGGCGGCCACGGCGAGCGCTCGGTGGCGATCGGCACCATCGACATGGCCGTATGGGATGCGGTAGCCAAGATCGAAGGCAAGCCGCTGTTCCAGCTGCTGGCCGACCGCTACGGCAACGGCATGCCCGACCACCATATCTTTGTCTACGCGGCCGGTGGCTATTATTATCCGGGCCAGAACCATGACAAGCTCAAGGACGAGATGCGCAGCTATATCGACCGCGGCTATACGGTGGTGAAGAAAAAAATCGGCGGCGCCGATCTGGACGAAGACTTGCGCCGCATCGATGCCGTGCTCAGCGTGTTGCAGGATGGCCAGAAGCTGGCGGTCGATGCGAATGGCCGCTTCGACCTCGATACGGCCGTCAAATATGCGAAAGCGCTGTCGCAATACGACCTGTTCTGGTACGAAGAGCCGGGCGATCCGCTCGACTTCGAACTGCAGGCCACCCTGCGCAACTATTATAAAAACCCGATGGCGACGGGCGAAGACCTGTTTTCGATGCAGGATGCGCGCAACCTGATCCGCTACGGCGGCATGCGCGCCGACCGCGACTGGCTGCAGTTCGACTGCGCCTTGAGCTACGGCCTGGTGGAATACCTGCGCACGCTCGACATGCTGAAGGAACACGGCTGGTCAGCCAAACGCTGCATCCCGCACGGCGGCCACCAGATGTCCTTGAATATCGCGGCCGGGCTGGGACTGGGCGGCAATGAATCCTATCCGGACCTGTTCCAGCCGTATGGCGGTTTTCCCGATGGCGTCAAGGTCGACGATGGCCATATTTTATTGCCGGAGCTGCCCGGTATCGGTTTTGAAGGCAAGGCGGATTTGTACCGGGAGATGGTCAAGCTGGCGTAGTGCGGTATGGCTCCGGTTAACGATGCTGTCGGGTTACGCGCTGCGCGCTAACCCGACCTACGGAATAATCGTGGCCGTAGATACTGTTATCCCCGTCAAGCGGTGTGCAAGGTCGGATCAAATATTTTT
>NZ_DAMAGB010000053.1:23058-46592 GCF_031995485.1 Janthinobacterium sp. | reverse complement strand
CTTGTCGTCAGCGATTTCGCAGACCATGCAGTCGGTTGTCAGCATCAGGGACGCGATCGACGCAGCGTTTTGCAGCGCCGAACGGGTCACTTTGGCCGGGTCCAGAACGCCCATTTCAACCATGTCGCCATAGGTGCCGTTGGCAGCGTTGTAGCCGTAGTTGCCCGCGCCAGCCAGTACGGCTGCCACGACGACCGATGCTTCTTCGCCGGCGTTCTGCACGATCATGCGCAGTGGCTCTTCCATGGCGCGCAGGACGATCTTGATACCTGCGTCCTGGTCGGCGTTGTCGCCCTTGACCGTGATGTTGGCGCGTGCGCGCAGCAGGGCTACGCCGCCGCCTGGCACGATGCCTTCTTCCACCGCAGCGCGGGTCGCGTGCAGTGCATCTTCAACGCGGGCTTTTTTCTCTTTCATTTCGACTTCGGTGGCTGCGCCAACCTTGATCACGGCAACGCCGCCGGCCAGTTTGGCCACGCGCTCTTGCAGTTTTTCACGGTCGTAGTCCGAGGTCGCTTCTTCGATCTGCACACGCACCTGTTTCACGCGTGCTTCGATGGACGAAGCTTCGCCGGCGCCATCGATGACGATGGTGTTTTCCTTGCCCACTTCGATGCGCTTGGCCTGGCCCAGCTCTTCCAGCGTGACTTTTTCCAGCGTCAGGCCGACTTCTTCAGCGATGACCTGGCCGCCGGTCAGGACAGCGATGTCTTCCAGCATGGCTTTGCGGCGGTCGCCGAAGCCAGGTGCTTTCACTGCGCAGGTTTTCAGGATGCCGCGGATGTTGTTCACAACCAGGGTAGCCAGTGCTTCGCCTTCGATGTCTTCCGCGATGATCAGCAGTGGACGGCCAGCCTTGGCGACTTGTTCCAGTACCGGCAGCAGGTCACGGATGTTCGAGATTTTCTTGTCGCACAACAGGACGAATGGATTGTCCAGGATGGCAACTTGCTTCTCTTGATTGTTGACGAAGTATGGCGACAGGTAGCCGCGGTCGAACTGCATGCCTTCCACGATGTCCAGCTCGTCGTTCAGCGACTTGCCGTCTTCCACGGTGATCACGCCTTCTTTGCCGACTTTTTCCATCGCTTCAGCGATACGCTCGCCGATCGAGTAGTCCGAGTTGGCCGAGATCGCGCCAACCTGGGCGATTTCCTTGGTGGTGGTGCAAGGACGGGCGATTTTCGCCAGTTCTTCCACGGTGGCAGCAACAGCCTTGTCGATACCGCGCTTCAGGTCCATCGGGTTCATGCCTGCGGCAACGAACTTCATGCCTTCGCGCACGATGGCTTGTGCCAGCACGGTCGCGGTGGTGGTGCCGTCACCGGCGTTGTCGCTGGTGCGGGAAGCAACTTCCTTGACCATTTGCGCGCCCATGTTCATGAGCTTGTCTTTGAGTTCGACTTCTTTTGCAACCGATACACCGTCCTTGGTGACGGTAGGGGCGCCGAACGAACGCTCCAGGACCACGTTGCGGCCTTTCGGGCCCAGGGTCACTTTAACGGCGTTGGCGAGAATGTTCACGCCTTCGACCATCTTGGCGCGCGCTGCGTCGCCGAATACTACTTCTTTAGCTGCCATGTTCAATTCTCCAGAAATTTCGGAATAGATCTATTTAAAACGTGGAAACAAATTACTGAACGACGATCGCCATGATGTCTTCTTCACGCATGACCATCAGTTCCTGGCCGTCGACCTTGACGGTCTGGCCGGCGTATTTGCCGAACAGGACGCGGTCGCCTACTTTGACATCCAGAGGACGGACTTTGCCGTCGTCGAGAATCTTGCCATTGCCTACGGCAAGGACTTCGCCTTGATCCGGTTTTTCAGCAGCTGCATCAGGAATGATGAGGCCGGACGCAGTCTTGGTTTCCTGGTCGAGGCGTTTGACGATGACGCGATCGTTCAATGGGCGCAGATTCATACAAAACTCCTTAAAGTTCAATGGATAAGTGTTGCTCGATCAGGACCTGCCGGGCATGCGCCAGGCTTGCCGTCAATCGACAGCCGTATCAAAAACAGCTTGCAACGAATCAAGCAAACCCCGTTCAATCACGTGCCTGCCCGCATCAAGCCAGGGCGCCTTGCGGCGTCGCCCACCGCGAGCGCTCTCTGCCGGAAGCAGGACAGGCACAGGATTTCATGAGGATTGCTACGAAAGAGTTTGTTAGCACTCTCTACTAACGAGTGCTAATTATAGGGACGGCAGGGGGCTTATTCAAGGGGAACATATATATACACGTTCCGCGCAAATGGCATTGTCGTGCATGTTTGCGCTGGCGCAAGCGGCTTCTCCGGGCGTCAGCGGCGAATGCGACTCTAGCATGGCTGGCGTGGCAGGGCTGTTCCTGTTCACGCAGGAAACATTACTTAGCTATTAATTTTGCTAAGATGCTCATCATTTCAACGATTCATTGCTCCAGCCCATGTCCAAACTTGTTTCCCGTCACGTTCTTTCGCTGTCCCTGGCTGCTCTCGGCCTCGTCTTTTCCACCGGCGCCATGGCGCAGACCATCCTTGACGAGATCACTGTCGCCAGCCTGACGGCGGTGGAAAGGGACATGCTGCTCAATGAGCTGTTCAACGACCTGAACAAGGATGACGACGACCAGGAGGCGCATGTGTGGGATAACGGCGGCGACAGCGGCGTGATGGTGAAGGTGAGCTACAACTTCAGCAATTCCGGCATGACCGGCCACAGCCTGAAGGCGCATGTGTGCCGCGACCTGAAATTCGTCGTCACGGCCGCCGGCAAGACGCAGGACCTGAGCCGCCGTACTTGCTCGCAGAACAGCGGTCGCTGGGATATCCAGGGCAAAGATGCGGCGCCCGTCAGCTATCCGCCATTCCTGTCCGACGTCACGGTCGCCACGCTGAACGTGAAGGAAAAGAAAGACTTGCTGAACGCCGCCGTGCGCACCCTGAAAGACGAGGAAGACGGCAAGCGCCGGCAATGGAGCAACCAGGGCATGGGCAACAGCGTCCCCCTGCGCGTGAGCCTGGTGACGTCCGATACGGGAACCAAACCCGGCAGTTTTACCACCTGCCGCGACCTGACGATGGTGTTCGACGGCAAAAATGGCAGGCAGGAACTGCGCCGCCGTTCATGCGAAAACCGCTATGGCACGCTGGACATCGAGCCGGACTACCAGGAAGACCGCTAGAGCCGGGCAAGACCGGCGATGGAGGATAAAAAGTGCCTATTTCCCGGTAACTACCCGGCATTGATGTAATTATGTGTGACAGCAACGTGATTCGATTGACGCCTGTGTAACCTGCGCCCTATAGTGGCGGGATGATTTCCGAATTCAACGAATTATCCGACAAAATCGGCCTGCTGGCCGAAATGACCCATGCGCTGCGTCGTGAGAACGCGCAACTGCGCAAGGACAATGCCGCCCTGGCTGCCGAGAACGCGCTGTACGTGCAACGCATGCGCGAAGCGCAGGAGCGCGTCGAAGCCTTGCTGGAAAAGATTCCGGAGCTGGTGCAGGCGGGCCTCGAGCAGGCCGCCTCCGAAGCGGTCGCCTATGCTGCCACTGCCGAGAACGGGAAGGAAGCCTGATGTCACGCGTCGATGTCAATATCATGGGCCAGTCGTACAGCATGCTGTGCCGCGACGGCGAAGAGCGCGCGCTGCGCGAAGCGGCCATCTATCTCGACAGCAAGATGAAAGCCATCCGCGACGCGGGCAAGGTCAAGGGCAACGACCGCATCGCCGTGCTGGCAGCGCTGGGCGTGGCGGCGGAATTCCTGTCCGTCAAGTCGCCGCAGGGGCCGCTGTCCGAGCTGACGATCATGGAAGTCAAGCAGAAAATCTCGGCCATGCATATGGTTCTGGACAGCGCGCTGACGCCGCAAGAGAATCTTTTTTAATCGGTTTTTAAGCGAGCACGGTACGAATTTCCTTTGCGATGCGCGCATGAAGGAGTAAACTTCTGGCTACCCTGCGGTGTTCGCGATTGCCATATATTCCTTGAACCATTTATGCGCATCGGTTGCGAATTTTGTTTGATGGGAGTGAGCGTCGCTCGTTCGACGAACCCGAAATTGAACTAACGTGACCACCTTGAACCGTTTGGTTCGGGATGCCGGCATAGCGGCACAGGCGGGGCCTAATACAGAAAGAACGGTTGCGGCATGGCGATGCGCAGCCGTTTTTTTACGCCTGTCAGTTTTATACGGGAGTCACATGAAAAGATACTGGTTGATGAAGTCCGAGCCGACCGAAGTGAGCATCGACGACCTGATGGCGGCGCCCCAGCACACCATGCCGTGGTTCGGCGTGCGCAACTACCAGGCGCGCAATTTCATGCGCGACGGCATGCAGCCGGGCGACGGCGTGCTGTTCTACCATTCCAGCTGCCCGCAGCCCGGCGTGGTGGGCGTGGCCGAAGTGGCCAGCACGGCCTACCCCGATCACAGCCAGTTTGAACAAGGCGGACACTATTTCGACCCGAAAGCCACCCAGGAGCAGCCGCGCTGGGTCAGCGTCGACGTGCGCGGCCTGAAAAAGACGGCGCTGCTGCCGCTGTCGGAACTGCGCCACATCCCCGAGCTGGAAGACATGCTGCTGCTCAAACGCGGCAGCCGCCTGTCGATCACGCCCGTCACGCCGGCGCAGTGGAAAACCATCGAGGCGCGTCTGCAGGCCGCCAGCGCCTGACAGCCGCAGCCGGCGGCGTGGCGTTCAACCCGCCGGCAGCAGCGGCAAGTCGTGACGGCGTACGCCGGTGGCCTGCGCCAGCGCATTGGCCAGCGCCGCCGCCATCGGTCCCTGCGCCGCTTCGGCCACGCCGAGGAAGGGCAGGCCGGGCTGGTCGATCAGGGCCACCTCGATGCGCTCCGGCACGCCGGAAAAGCGCAGGATCGGATAACTGCTCCAGTCGCTGCTGGCAATGCCGCCGGTGCCGTATTGCAGCTGTTCCTGCAAGGTCCAGCTGGCGGACTGGATGATCGCGCCTTCGAGCTGGTTGCGCGCGCCGTCCGGATTGACGATCTGCCCGCAGTCCGCGGCGCAGACGACGTTCAGGAGGCGCACGGTATTGCGGTCCGGGTCGAACAGCAGGTCCACGGCGATGGCGACATACGCCATCAGGTTCTTGTACTGGCCGAAAGCAAAGCCGCGCCCGCGCCGCGGCAGCGTGGCCGCCCCGGCGCGCCAGCCGGCCATGGCGGCGGCGCGCGCGACCACCGCCTGCGCGCGCGGGCTGCCGCGCAGGTGATCGAGCCGGAACCGTACCGGATCGGCATGCGCCAGCGCCGCCAGCTGGTCGATCGTGCTTTCGATCGCCGTGATGTTCAGGTGGGCGCCCAGCGAGCGCATGGCGGAGGTGCGCAGCGGCGTGACCGGCACGAAATGGTTGACCACGCGGGCGTTGGGTATATCGTACAAGGGCAGCGCATTGCGGTCGCCGCCGCCTTCCGGCTGCGGCATCGGCAGCGAGCGGCTGGGCAGGATGGGCCGCGCGCGCAGCCAGGCCGGCACCAGCTTGCCGGCGTTGCCGGGACGTTCATTGTGCGAGCCGCTCCAGACATCGTATTCCCATTGCGCGATGCGCCCGTTGCCGTCGAGGGCCGCGCGCACGCTCGTCACCATGGCCGGCGCATAGGGTTCCCACAGGTTTTCCTGGTCGCGCATCAGCTGCACGCGCACTGGCAGGCCAGGCATGCTGCACGCCAGCATGGCCGCATCCGCCGCGACATCGTCAGCGCCATTCTGGCCATAGCATCCCGATCCTTCCGTGTGGATGCAGCGCACCTTCTCGAGCTTCATGCCGACCAGTTCGGCCAGCGCCGCGCGCAGCGGGTAGACGCCCTGCGTATGTGTCCAGATGGTCAGCGTGCCATCGATCAGCTGGCCGATGGCGCAGGACGGCCCGATGGAACCATGCAGCACATATTGTTTCGTGTAGCGCGCGCTGACCATCGGACCGCTCCCGGCGGCCAGCGCGCCGCGCTGCAGGATGACGAGATCCTCGGAGGGCAAGGCCTGCAGGGTGGCGTGGATGTGTCCGGGGCTGGGCAGGGGAGTGCCGCCTTCCCATCGCGCGGCCGCCGTCAAGGCGCGCATCGCGGTGACCGCGCGCCATTCGTCGTCGGCCAGCACGGCCAGGTAATCGCCGTCGCGAACCACCTTGCGCACGCCGGGCAGGCGTATCACCGGGGCGGTGTCGACGCCGGCCAGCCTGGCGCCAACGCGGGGTGGGCGCACGACGCGCGCGTGCAGCATGCCGGGCAGCCGCAGGTCTTGAATGAAGGCGGCGCCGCCACTGACCTTGGCCGGGATGTCGAGCCGGGCGACCGGCTTGCCGATCGTCCGATAGGCGCGCGGCGCGCGCAATGGCGAGGTGGCGCTTGCGATGCGATGCAGGCCCGCCGCATCGAGTCCCTTGAGGGCGGTGCCGTAGTGCATGCGGCGCCCGCCTGGTCCCATCACATGGCCGGCGTCCAGCCAGACCGTGCCAGCGCCCGCGTTCCATTGCGCCGCCGCCCCCGCGCGCAGCAGCGCCGCAACTTGCGCCGAGGCGTGCAGCAGCGCGGTGCCGCTGTCGGCGATCGTATGGCTGCCGGCGGTGTAGCCCTCGTTGGGCGTGAGCGCCGTATCGCCGCCGATGAAACGGATCGCCCCTGGCTGCAGTTCCAGCTGTTCGACGGCGATCTGGATCAGCGCAGTGCGCACGCCCGTGCCCAGTTCGACCTTGCCGCTGCAGACCGTCACCTTGCCGTCCGGCGCCACCTGTATCCAGGCGTCCAGCAGGGGCGTGTTCTTCAGGCTGCCGGGCAGGCTTGGATCAGCCAGGGCCGGCAGGCCCATGGCATTGAATTCCGCACGGGCCAGGGCCGGCAGCATCGAAAAACCGACCAGCAAGGCGCCGCTCTTCAGGAGCGCGCGACGCCCGTTGTCACATGCGTTCATGGCTGTCCTTCCCTGGCGACTTCGCCAATGGCGGCGAGTATCCGGTGGTGGGTGCCGCAACGGCACAGGTTCGGTTCCATATGGCGCCGGATCGCCGCATCGTCCGGATGCGGATCGCGCTCCAGCAAGGCCTGTGCGCGCATCAGCATGCCCGCGATGCAATAGCCGCACTGCGCGGCCTGGTGCTTGATGAATGCCGCCTGCAGCCGGCCCGGCTGGATGGCGCTGCCCAGGCTTTCGACCGTGCGCACGGTCCGCCCAGCCAGTGCGCCGACCGGCGTGAGGCATGAAAAGACCGGCCTGCCATCGAGCATGACGGTGCAGGCGCCGCACTGGCCCAGGCCGCAGCCGAATTTGGCGCCGTTCAGCTGCAGCTCGTTGCGCAGCACGTACAGCAGCGGCGTGCCGGCGTCGGCCGCCACGGTTTTGCGCTGGCCGTTGATATTGAGTTGTATCGTCATGGGTTCTGCTCCTTGCGTAGTCTGGCGCTTGTTTCAGGTACACCGGTCCAGGCCGGCTTGCCGGCGTCCTGGCGCACATAGGCGGCCAGGGTGGCGATCTGCTGGTCGCTGAGGATATCGGCGAACGGCGGCATGTAGACCGGCGAGCCGGGTTCCCGGGCGATGCCGCCGAGGACGGTTTGCACGAAGTTGGTCGCGCTCGTGTTTGACAGGGTGCTGCTGCGCGCCAGCGGCGGGCGGCCGGACAGCGCCATCATCGGCGCGGACGGACTGTGGCAGCTGGCGCAGGACGCGGCAAACAGCGCGGCGCCCGCGACTTGCGGTGGCGATACGGGCGCCGCTGCTGCCGGTTCGAGCGGCGCCTGGATCGTCATCAGGTAGCTGGCCATGGCCTCGACGTCTTCACGCGGCACGCCGGCCAGGCGTTCCGTCACGGGCCGCATCGGCCCTTTCGCCGCGCCATGCGCCAGCGACAGGCCGCTGCGCAGATAATCGGCCAGCTCCTCGCGGGTCCACGGATGCTCGCCATGCGCCAGGTGCGTCAGCGCGGGGGCGTCCCAGCCATCGATATTGCCGCCCTGGAAAGGTGGCTGGCGCTCGCCGCCGATGAGGTTCAGGCCGCTGTGGCACGAAGCGCAATGGCCGAGCGTGTCCACCAGATAGCGGCCGCGCTCGACCCGCGTGTCCGCCTGCAGAGCCGCTGCCGGTTGCGCAGCGGCGGGCCCGGGGCGCAAATACAGCGCATTCCAGAACGCCAGCATGGGACGCATTTTCAACGGCAGCGGCAGCTCGTTATCGGGCTGCCGCACTTTCACCGGGGTGCGCGACATCAGGTAGCTGTAGGCCAGCGCGATGTCCGTGTCGGTCATGCGCGTATAGTGAATGTACGGAAAGGCCGGGTACAGCAGGTGGCCGTCGCGCGAAGCCCCCTCGCGCATGGCGCGCATAAAAGCGGCCAGCGGCCAGCGGCCGATGCCGGTCTCGGGATCGGGCGTGATATTGGTGCTGTAGATGGTGCCGAACGGCGTGCGCAGGCCCAGGCCGCCGGCATAGGCGACGCCATCCTTTGCGGTATGGCAGACCATGCAGTCGCCCAGCGCCACGATGCGCGCACCGGCGGCCAGCACGGCGGCCGATGGCGCCGGCGGCGGGGCGGCCAGCGGCGCGATCGGCGCCGGTGCGGCCCACCAGCACAGCAGGCCGCCCAGCGCGGCCACGGCAAGCGCCCCCGCGCCGGCGAGCCGCAGCGTGCCGGCGCGGCGCGTCGCAATTTGTCGGTAGATGCTCATGTGCCCGCCCTGTGTTGCCAGGCCAGGCGCCGCGACGCCATTGCCGCTGGCGCGCCGGCCAGGTCCAGCTTGAAACTGCTGACCAGCGCCGACAAGGTCGCGGCCTGGTCGTGCATGCTGCCGGCCGCCGCCGCGGCTTCTTCCACCAGCGCCGCGTTCTGCTGGGTGACGGCGTCCATTTCCGTGATGGCCGTGTTGACGTGGCCGATGCCGGTGCGCTGCTCGGACGAGGCGTCCGCAATCGCGGCGATGACGGCGTTTACGCGCGCCACGCTGGCGACCACTTCCTGCATCGTCGCGCCGGCCCGCCCGGCCATTTCCGTGCCGGCGCCGATGCTGGTGACGCTGGCGTCGATCAGGGCCTTGATCTCCCTGGCCGCCGTCGCGCTGCGCTGGGCCAGGTTGCGCACTTCGCTGGCCACGACCGCGAAGCCGCGCCCCTGGTCGCCGGCGCGCGCCGCCTCCACCGCCGCGTTCAGCGCCAGGATATTGGTCTGGAACGCGATACCCTCGATCACGCCGATGATCGCGACGATGTGTCCGGCACTGCCGTGGATGGCCTCCATGGTGCCCATCACCTGCCCGACGGCGCCGCCGCCGCGCCCGGCGGTATCGGCAGCCGACAGCGCCAGTCCATGGGCCTGGGCGGCGTTGTCGGCGTTCAGCGCCACGGCCTGGGTCAGCTGTTCCATCGAGGCCGCCGTTTCTTCCAGCGCGCTGGCCTGCGCCTCGGTGCGGCTCGACAGGTCCAGATTGCCGGCGGCGATCTGCGCCGCGGCGGTGGCGATGGTATCCGAGCTGGCCCGGATCGCGCCGATCATCTGCGCCAGGTTTTCCTGCATGGTCTTCATCGCGAACAGCAGGCTGGTGCGGTCTGTCGGCGCGGTCCGCACTGGCATGCTGAGGTCCCGCGCGGCAATCTTCATGGCCACTTCGGCCGCGTATTCCGGACTGCCGCCGAGGGCGCGCTGCAAGCTGCGGTTGACGGCGGCGACCACGGCCGCGAGCAGCGCGCACGCCAGCGCCATGACCAGCAACGCCTGCCTGAGCGCAGCGTAGAACGCCGCGTTGATGTCGTCGACGTACAGGCCGCTCACCAGCGCCCAGCCCCATGGCTTGTACGCCACGATGCGCGCCAGCTTGGTTGACGGCGCCGTCTGGCCCGGGCGCAGCCACAGGTAGGACAGGAAGCCGGCGCCTGCCGGCGACGCGGCCATGCGCGCGATCTCGCGAAAGACGTAGATGCCGTTCGCGTCCTCGACCGCGCTCATGTCCTTGCCGTCCATCTCGGGACGCCCCGGATTCTGGATCGCATGGGCATCCATGCCGACGATGGCGATGTAGCCGTCGTCGCCGTAGCGCATGGTGGCCAGCACCGCCTTGGCCTGTGCCTGCGCGGCGCCGACGGTCAGTTTCCCGGCTGCCGCCTGCGCGGCAAAGCCCTGCACGATGGACAGGGCGGACTTGTCCACGTCGGCCAGGTTCGACCTGCGCTCGCTGAAGCGCAGGTCGCGTGCCTGCAAGGTGTACAGCAGCGCGGTGGCGCACAGGCACAGCAGGCTGGCCAGCAGCGGCAGCCACAGTTTCTGGCGGAAGGTCAGGCGCTTCATGCGTCCGCCTCATGGACCAGCGCCGGGTAGTCGAGGTAGCCGCCATCGCCGCCGCCGTAGAAGCGCGCCGGGTCCGGTTCGTTGTAGGGGCCGCCCCGTTCCATGCGCGCCACCAGGTCGGGATTGGCGATAAAGCTGCGCCCGAACGACACCATGTTGGCGTTGCCCGAGGCGACCAGCGCGTTGGCGGCGGCGGGATCGAGGCCGCCGTTGGCGATAATGGTGGCGCCGAAGTTGGGGCGCAGGATGGACAGGATGCGCGCCATGTCCGGCGTGCCGCCCCAGGCGTTGGTATCGGCGGCATGGATGTAGGCGACGCCGGCGGCGCTGAGCACCCGCGCCAGGTAAGCATAGGTGTCGGTGGCGTGCGGATCGGGCGCGCTGTTGTAGCCGGCAAACGGCGAGATGCGCACGCCCACGCGCCCGGCCGGCATTTCCTCGAGCACGGCGCGCAGCACCAGGTCCAGGTAGCGCAGGCGGTTGACCAGGCTGCCGCCGAACAGGTCGGTGCGGCGGTTGGTGTGCGGCGAGAGGAACTGGTGCGGCAGGTAGCCATTGCCCGCATGCAGTTCAATGCCGTCGATCCCGGCCCGCATCGCGTTGCGCGCGGCGATGCGGTATTCGTCGATGGAGTGGTAGATCTCGTCGACCGTCATTTCGCGCGAGGGCGATGCGGCGATCCGCGTATAGGCGCCATTGCGCAAGGCGCCGTATGGCTGCAGCAGGTGCAGGTCGTCGTTGACGCCCGATGGCGACAGCGGATCGCATCCGTCCAGCAACGCCCGTGAACTGACGCGCCCGCTGTGCCACAATTGCACGAACAGCCGGCCGCCGGCGCGATGGACGTGCTGCATGACCTGGCGCCAGCCTGCCACCTGGGCCGGGGTGTACAGGCCGGGCGCCAGTTCGAACGCGGCCGAATCCGGCGATACATTGGTGGCCTCGCTGACGATCAGGCCGGCCGATGCGCGCTGGGCATAGTACGCGGCGTTCGCCATGGTCGGCACGCCAAGGCTGCCGGAGCGGGCGCGCGTCACCGGCGCCATGGCGATGCGGTTGGGGAGGACCAGGTCGCCGAGGCGGATGGGGTCGAAGAGGCTTGCCATATGTTTGCTCCATGTGAAAAGATGCGTTCACTGTAGCTGTGTACCCGGCGTCTGATAATCGGTCCCGGGCCGATAACACCGTTGCTTCCAGGGCAAAGACAAGATGGATCGTTTCGCTGAAATCAAGACCTTCTGCACCGTGGCCGCCAGCGGCGGCTTTTCGTCGGCCGCGCGCCAGCTCGGCCTGGCCACGTCATCGGTGACGCGCCTGGTCGATGCGCTGGAAGAGCGGCTGGGCGCCGTGCTGCTGAACCGCTCGACGCGCAGCGTGACGCTGACCGACCGCGGGCGGATCTATTACGAGCAGTCGCTGCGCGTGCTGGAGCAGCTCGACGCGGCCGACGATTCGGTGCTGGACCAGTCGTCGGAACTGTGCGGCGTGCTGCGCATCGCGGCGCCCGTGACCTTTGCGGCGATGTTCCTCGCGCCGGTCGTCACGCAGCTGCGCACCCGCCACCCGCGCCTGATGCTCGATTTGCGCCTCAGCGACGCGGCGGCCCACCTGATCGACGAGTCGATCGACGTCGCCATCCGCATCGGCAGCCTGGAGCCGCACCCGAACCTGATCGCCCGGCGCCTGACCGGGCACGAACGGGTGCTGTGCGCCAGCCCGGCTTACCTGGCGGCGCGCGGCACGCCGCAGCATCCGGCCGACCTGGCCGGGCACGACTGCCTGCAGTTCGTCTTCGCCGACAACCGGCGCATCTGGCGCATGCGCCGCAGCGACGGCATCGGCGGCGTGGATGGCGTGTCCGCAGCCGACATGCCGGTGGAGGAAATTGCGGTGCACGCCGTCATCCAGGCCAACAACGGCGAAGTGCTGCGCCAGGCGGCCGTCAATGGCATGGGGATAGGGATGCTGGCCGACTGGCTGGTGGCCACCGATTTGCGCGAAGGGCGGCTGGTGCGGGTGCTGGCCGGCTATCAGATCAATCCGGGCCCGATGGACGTGGGACTGCATGCGCTATACCAGAGCAACCGGCGCGGCTCGCAGAAGATCCGCATGTTTGTCGACCTGCTGGCCGACTGCCTGGCGCAGCCGGAGCTGGAGGAGGCGCGTGCGCTGGCGCCCTTGTCACGCACAATGCGGACCTGACGATCGCCTGCCTGATGTGATTGCCGGCCCCTGGTCTGCCACGTTTGCCGGTTGCGCAAGGGCGGTTCGGGCGGCGGCTTGACCGGCCGGGCGCCGTATCAATCGGGCGCCTGCGCGCCGACTTCCTCGATATCGATTTCCATCCGGTAGGCCAGCGCGATGAACAGCGCCTGGCACAGGCAGATGGTGCCGGTCAGCGAGCGGAAGGCAAACGCGCTGCCTTCGGTCACCGTCAGCAGGGCGTCGGCGCTGCGCGCCAGCGGCGCCAGGGTGCTGTCGGTAATCACCAGCGTCTTGGCGCCATTCTCGTGCGCCATGCGCGCGCATTCCAGCGTCTCCTTGCCATACGGCGCAAAGCTGATGGCAATGGCCACGTCGCCTGCGCGCACGCTGCGCATCTGGTCGCGGTGGCCGCCGCCCAGGCCCGTCACCAGGTGCACGCGCTTGCTGGTGTGCTGCAGCGCGTAGGCAATGTAGGAAGCCACCGGAAACGCGCGCCGCACGCCCACCACATAGATATTGTCGGCCTGCTGCAGCAGGGTGACGGCCGCTTCGAGCTGTTCGTCGTCGAGGCCGGCCGCCAGTTCGTCGAGGCCGCTGCGGCTCGCGCCGATGAATTCGCGCGTCAGGTCGCCGGTGCGCACCTTGCTGTCGCGCGTGGAAATCAGTTTGCGGATGCGCTGGCGGTAGTTCGGCGCCGCGCGCGCCTGGTCGGTATAGGCCTGGCGGAACACGTCCTGCATTTCGCTGAAGCCGGAAAAGCCGAAGCGCTGCGCAAAGCGCACGATGGCCGACGGCTGCACGTCGCAGGCGGCGGCGATGTCGCTGATGCGCTCGAGCATCAGGCTGGCGCGGTTCTGTTCGATATGCTTGGCGATCAGTTTCAACTGGCGCGACAGGCTGTCGTATTCATCGACGATTTGCTGCATCAGCTGGTCGATAGCGGCGGGTTGTGCCATCTGTTGCTCTCTTTTCAGGGGTAGGCTGAAATAGAAAAAATTCTATTTGATGTCGTGGATATCGGACGCCAGTGCGGCGCGCGGCAGCGGCGGCCATGGCCAGTCATGCGCTCTTGCCCGGCAAATTATAGAATCGAATGCGAAAAATAGAAAGAAATTTCGAATTAATTATATTTGGCAAAAATAATTTCAATGCCTGGCTGACTGCGACACCGGCGCGCTGCGCCGGGTGTGCGGGAGTTGAGGGTGGCGGTGGAAGAACGCGGGTGGTTGCCGAGGCCACCGCCTCGGTGGCGATCAGGCGCCGGCGGTGCGCGCCTTGGTCGGTGGCGTGGCCATGATGCGGCTTTTGTACGACCACACCAGCAGCAGGATGGCGCCGACGATCATCGGCAGCGACAGCATCTGGCCCGAGGTGATCGGCACGCCGAACCACACGACCTCCCAGTCCGGCGTGCGGAAGTATTCGGTGAAGAAACGGGCGCAGCCATACAGCAGGGTGAACATGGCGCCGACCGCCACGCGCGGATGCGGCTTGCGCGCAAACAGCCACAGGATGATGAACACCAGGATACCGTCGACCAGCATCTGGTAGATCGGCGACGGGTGCACGGGGTAGGGAATGCCGGGCCACTGCATGGCCCACGGCAGGCTTTCCGGCGCAATGCGGCCCGGCAGTTCGGCGTTGATGAAGTTGCCCATGCGGCCGGCCGCGTAGCCGAGCGGCACCAGCGGCGCGATAAAGTCCAGCACGTCGAACAGGTTGCGGCCCGCCTTGCGGCCCCACAGGTACATGGCCAGGATCACGCCCAGAAAGCCGCCGTGGAAGGACATGCCGCCATGCCAGACCATGAAGATTTCCAGCGGATTGTGGAAGAAGTATTCGGGACGGTAGAACAGCACCTCGCCCAGGCGCCCGCCGATCACCACCCCCAGCATGCCGTAGAACAGCATGTCGTCGAGGTCCTCCTTCTTCCAGCCCAGCGCGGCGATATGGGGCTGCCGGATGCGCACGCGGCCCAGCGCGATAAACAGGGCAAAGGCCAGCACATACATCAGGCCGTACCAGTGTACGGCCAGCGGGCCGATCTGGATGGCAATCGGGTTGGGCATCGGGTGTATCAGCATCGGTATTCTTTCTAAAAATCAGGCAGGGTGCCGCGCAGCAGGGTCAGGAAACCCTGCAGCACGGGCGAGGTATTGTCGCGGCGCCAGGCAAGTCCCGTTTCCACCAGGGGCGTCGGGTCTTGCAGCGGCCTGTATTCTACGCCGGGGCGCATCAGATTCGACACCGATTGTGGCACAAGCGCGATGCCCATGCCAGCGGACACCAGGCTGACGATGGTTTGCATCTGGATCGCCTGCTGGCCGATCAGCGGCGTGATGCCGGCCGCGCGAAACACGCCGAGGATGGCGTCGTGCAGCGCCGGCGAAATCGCGCGCGGGAAAATGATCAACGGCAGCGGCGGCACATCGCGCAGCCAGAGCGGGCCGGGCGTGTTCAGGATATCCAGGCCGGCGGGCGCGGCCAGCACCAGAGGTTCGGCCAGCACCGGCAGATAGTCGAGCGCCAGTTTTGCCTTGTCGGGCAGCGGCGGGATCAGCAGGCCCGCATCGGCCCGGCCCGCCAGCAGTTCATCGAGCTGCAAATCGGAGGTCGCTTCCTGCAGTTCGATCTGCACCTGCGGATAAGCGGCCTGGTAGGCGCGCAAGAGCGGCGGCAGCACGCTGTAATCGGCCGACGAGACGAACGCCAGCGACAGGCGGCCCGCCTCGCCCTGCGCCGCGCGCTGCACCAGCGCCGGCAGGTCCTGCGCTTGGGCCAGCAGGCGGCGCGCCTCGGGCAGCAGGGCGGCGCCGGCCGGCGTCAGCTGCACTTCGCGGCGCGTGCGGATAAACAGCGGCGCACCGAGCAACTCTTCCAGCGCCATGATGGTCTGCGACAGCGGCGGCTGCGTCATGTGCAGGCGCAGCGCGGCGCGGCCGAAGTGCAGTTCTTCGGCCACGGTGACGAAATAGCGCAGCTGGCGCAGTTCCAGGTTCAAGGGGTAGGCCTCATTGATATGTATTTCCATGTTGAACAATTGCTGTGATATGTATTTCGACTCACAGATACGTGCATCATATATTTGACACGCAGGCGTGCGCAAGGCAATCTGGCGTACCCCCACTGCGCGCAGGGTTTTGCTCTTCTTTAAGCCCGGCAGTCAGGCAACTCTTTTGAAAGACCATCATGCCGCAATACCGCTCACGCACCACCACCCACGGCCGCAACATGGCCGGCGCCCGCGCCCTGTGGCGCGCCACCGGCATGAAGGACGGCGACTTCGACAAGCCGATCGTGGCAGTCGTCAACTCGTTTACCCAGTTCGTGCCCGGCCACGTGCACCTGAAAGACCTGGGCCAGATGGTGGCGCGCGAGATCGAGGCGGCCGGCGGCGTGGCCAAGGAATTCAACACCATCGCGGTCGATGACGGCATCGCCATGGGCCACGGCGGCATGCTGTACTCGCTGCCGTCGCGCGACCTGATCGCCGACTCGGTCGAGTACATGGTCAACGCCCACTGCGCCGACGCCATGGTCTGCATCTCGAACTGCGACAAGATCACGCCCGGCATGCTGATGGCCGCCATGCGCATCAATATTCCCGTGGTATTTATCTCCGGCGGCCCGATGGAAGCGGGCAAGGTGATCAAGGTCGTCAACGGCGCGCAGAAGATCATCAAGCTCGACCTGGTCGACGCCATGATCAAGGCCGGCGACAGCACCGTCTCCGACGCCGACGTGGCCGAAATCGAACGCTCGGCCTGTCCCACCTGCGGTTCGTGTTCCGGCATGTTTACCGCCAACTCGATGAACTGCCTGACCGAAGCGCTGGGCCTGGCCCTGCCCGGCAACGGCACCATCCTGGCCACGCACTCGGACCGCCAGCAGCTGTTCCTGCGCGCCGGCCGCCTGATCGTCGAGCTGGCCAAGCGCCACTACGAGCAGGACGACTACTCGGTGCTGCCGCGCTCGATCGCCACCAAGGCCGCGTTCGAGAACGCGATGGCGCTCGACGTGTCGATGGGCGGCTCGACCAATACCGTGCTGCACCTGCTGGCCGCCGCGCACGAAGCGGAAGTGGAATTCACGATGGCCGATATCGACCGCATCTCGCGCAAGGTGCCGTGCCTGTGCAAGGTCGCGCCGATGACCGACAAATACCATATCGAAGACGTGCACCGCGCCGGCGGCATCGTGGGGATTCTGGGCGAACTGGCGCGCGCCGGCCTGCTCAACACCACCTTGCCGACCATCCACGCGCCGACCATGGCCGACGCCATCGCGCAAAACGACATCAAGTGCACCGATGATCCGGCCGTGCACCAGCTGTTCCGCGCCGCGCCGGGCGGCGTGCCGACCCAGACGGCATTCTCGCAGTCCGAGCGCTTCGCTTCCGTCGACACCGACCGCGCCACCGGCTGCATCCGCGACAAGGCCCACGCCTATTCGCAGGACGGCGGCCTGGCCGTGCTGTACGGTAACCTGGCCGAGAAGGGCTGCATCGTCAAGACGGCCGGCGTGGACGAAAGCATCCTGAAGTTCTCGGGCAAGGCGCGCGTGTTCGAAAGCCAGGATTCGGCCGTCGAAGCGATCCTGGCCGACACCGTGCATGAAGGCGACGTGGTCATCATCCGCTACGAAGGCCCGAAGGGCGGCCCCGGCATGCAGGAGATGCTGTACCCGACTTCGTACATCAAATCGAAGGGCCTGGGCAAGGCGTGCGCGCTGTTCACGGATGGCCGCTTCTCGGGCGGTTCGTCCGGCCTGGTGATCGGCCATGCTTCGCCGGAAGCGGCCGAAGGCGGCGCCATCGGCCTGGTGGAAGAGGGCGACTACATCGACATCGATATTCCCGAGCGCAGCATCAACCTGCGCATCACCGACGCGCAGCTGGCCGCGCGCCGCGCCGCCATGGAAGACCGGGGCGATGCCGCCTGGCTGCCGGTCAACCGCGAGCGCTATGTGTCGCAGGCGCTGCAGGCGTACGCGGCGCTGACCACCTCGGCCGACCGCGGCGCCGTGCGCGACCTGTCGCAGCTGAAAAAGCGCTGATCGTTGTAAAAACGCAGCACCGGCCGCGCCGCTTCCAGGGGCTGCGCGGCCGGGGTTACATCGCCTTACAAACAACATGGGAATTGGCGTGCAATTGGGGCAAAATGGATCTGCCTCAAACGTTAGCCTGTTTAAAACGCTTGATCTGGGCTCGTGGTGAACCTGCTGAAACACGGTAGAATGCCGGCAGGAAGTTACTCTGGAGAAAAGACAATGAAACGTTCCATGATGTTGGTAGGTGTGTTGGCTGTGTCGGCGTTGACCTCGCAAGTGGCGATGGCCAATCCCGACCTGGCAAAAGCAAAGAATTGCATGGCTTGCCACGCCGTCGGCAGCAAGCTGGTCGGTCCTGCATACAAGGACGTGGCTGCCAAGTATGCCGGTCAAAAAGACGCGGAAAACAAGCTGGTGGCGAAAGTCATGAAGGGCGGCTCCGGCACTTGGGGCGCGATCCCGATGCCGGCCAACCCGCAGGTGAGCGAAGCGGAAGCCCGCACGCTGGTGAAATGGGTGTTGGCACAGAAATAATCTGTGCCGAGACTGCGGTAACGCGATCAACGCGCCGGTCTCCCGGCGCGTTTTTTATTGCCTGATTACTTCACGACTTCCATCTTGGTTTTCTTGCCGTCACGGTAGGTGAACAGGGTCAGCGCGCCATCCTTGATATCGCCGTTCGCGTCAAACGCGATCGGACCGGTGACGCCCTGGTATTTGACCTTGGCCAGGAACGGCAGGTAGACCGACGGCTTCGACGATTTGGCGTCGGCCATGGCGGTGGCCATCGTCATCACGGCGTCGTACACATATGGTGCGTACAGCTGCACTTCCATATTGTATTTCTGCTTGTAGCGGGCGCGGAAATCGTCCATGCCTTTCTGCTGCTCGCCCGTCACGCCGCCCGCTTCCGCGCAGGTGACCAGGTTTTCGCCGATGGCGTCGCCGGCCAGTTTGCCCAGCGGCTCGGTGCACAGGCCGTCGCCGCCCATGAACTTGGCCTTGATGCCCAGCGCCTTCATCTGGCGCAGCATCGGGCCGCCCACCGAATCCATGCCGCCGAAGAAGACCAGGTCGGGATTTTTCGACTTGATGCTGGTGAGAATCGCATTGAAGTCGGTCGCGTTGGCATTGGTAAACTCCTTGCCGACGATCTGCACGCCCGGCAGCGCTTTTTTCGCGCCCTTGACGAACTGTTCCGCCACGCCCTGGCCATACGCCGTGCGGTCGTCGATCACGGCGATCTTCTTGGCGCCCAGCTTGCCCACGGCGTAGGCGCCCAGGGTGCCGCCCAATTTATTGTCATTGGCCACCACGCGGAAAGCCGTATTGAACTTTTGCTGGGTATAGGTCGGGTTGGTGGCGGCAGGCGAAATCTGCGGGATGCCGGCGTTGAAATAGATGCGCGAGGCGGGTATCGTGGTGCCGGAGTTCAGGTGGCCGATCACGCCGTTGACCTTGGCGTCGACCAGCTTCTGCGCCACGGCCGTGCCCTGTTTCGGGTCGCCTGCGTCATCCTCGCCCACCAGCACGAATTTGACGGCCTTGCCATCGATCTTGAAGCCCTTGGCGTTCAGGTCGTCGATGGCCATCTTGGCGGCGTTTTCATTGTCCTTGCCCAAATGGGAACTGGCGCCCGAGACCGGTGCCACATGGCCTATCTTGATGATTTCCTGTGCGCCCGCCGTGCCGGCAAAGGCGATGGCGAGGGAAAGGGTGGTGGTCTTGAGCAGCATGAACATTCTCCAATGGATAAAAATACGGCGGCGTCTCGTGAAAACCGCTTCGAGGGGCGGTGCGTGTGGAGAAAGGTACAATAAAAATCAGGCCGCGCAAAGCCGCAATTGCGGCTTTTTGCATTTTGTCGCGACAATCACCAAAGTGAGGCGCAATGCACCAATTTCAGAGGGGCGAGCGCACCAAACAATGGCGTGGGGGGAGGGAATAGGGTAGGTCGGGTAGGTCGGATTAGCGCGCAAGCGCGTAATCCGACACTGCGAAGTATGCGCAGCCCCGGCCCTGGCATTTCGCGGCCAGGGGTAAAAGTGACGTGATTACTGCGCAGGCGGATGCAAGTGCCCCAACTCATGGCTCACGGCATGCGCCACGATATGCTCCAGCGACTGCTGCAAGTCCTCGCGCAAGGCGCCGCGCATGCCGATCAGCGCGTTTTGCAGCGCCGTTTGCAGCACATGGGCGATGCGCTCTTCCAGCAGGTGGTCGATCTTGCCCTGCACCTGATGCAGGATGCGCTGGGTCAGGCGCTGCTCGATGGCGTCCCAGTCGGGCTGGACAATGGCCGGCACCGGTGCAGGCGCCGGCTCGGGTTCGGCGATCTCGGCCATCTCGATAATATCGGCCTTGCCGATGGACGGCGCCTGTTCCGGCTCCGCCGTCGTCTCATGCAGCGCTTCGGGCCCCGACAGCACCTCCGTCAGCAACGGGATGCCCTGGTCGAATGGCTGTTCGTTCATGCTTGTACTCACGATTTCCCCGCCACAAAGTGCGTCGGCTGCAGGTTCAGCTTGCGATAGTGCAAGAAGCGCTGGCGGCCGGCCTGGGCGTCCTGCTCGTCCGTCGAGACGATCTCGAACACGCGCTGGAATTGCGCATAGTTCGCTGGCGGCAGCTGCGACACATTGACCAGGATATCGTGGTGCGGCAGCTCCACCTCTTCGCTGTCGGTCAGCACGATGGGGGTCTGCACGGCCAGCGGGTCGCCGGCCAGCACGTGCGGCACGAAGTCGGTCGGCGAGAGGGTCCACATGGCCGCGTTCATGGCGTCGAGCTGGGCGCTGTTGCCCGCCAGTACCACGATCTTGTTGCCGGCCATATAGGCCTTGCGCGCCAGGCGGCAGGCGTAGGCCAGCTTGTCCGGCACATTGGTATGGAAGTCGACGCGCGTCATGTCAGCCATGCCGTCCTTCAGGCTGCCATGCCGCTATGGCGCAGCAGGGCATCGATGCTGGGCTCGCGGCCGCGGAAGGCCGTAAACGATTCGAGCGCCGGGCGCGAACCGCCGACCGACAGGATTTCCTGCAGATAGCGCTTGCCCGTTTCCGTGCTGGCGTCCGGTCCCAGCGCTTTCGCTTCCTCGAACGCCGCATAGGCGTCGGCAGACAGCACCTCGGCCCATTTGTAGCTGTAGTAGCCGGCCGCGTAGCCGCCGGCAAAGATATGGCCGAACGAGTTCTGGAAGCGGTTGAACGCAGGCGGCACGATCAGCGCGAACTGGGCGCGCACGCCGTCGATCAGCTGCTGCACGCTCTGGCCGCTGGCCGGGTCGTAGTCATAGTGCAGATGCATGTCGAGCAGCGAGAACTCGACCTGGCGCAAGGTCTGCAGGCCGGACTGGAAGTTTTTCGCGGCCAGCATCTTGTCGTACAGCGCGCGCGGCAGCGGCGCGCCGGTGACCACGTGGGCGGTCATGTGTTCGAGCACTTCCCATTCCCAGCAGAAGTTTTCCATGAATTGCGACGGCAGTTCCACCGCATCCCATTCGACGCCGGAAATGCCGGACACGCCCAGCTCGTCGACTGCGGTCAGCATATGGTGCAAACCGTGGCCGAATTCGTGGAACAGGGTGATCACTTCGTCGTGGGTGAACAGCGCAGGCTGGGCCTTGCCATCGGCCACGGCCGGTTCCGTGAAATTGCAGGTGAGGTAGGCGATCGGTGTCTGCACGTGCTGCGCATCGGCGCGGCGGCCGCGCGCGTCGTCCATCCAGGCGCCGCCGCTCTTGCCGGCGCGCGCATACAGGTCGAGGTAGAACTGGCCGACCAGCTTGCCGTCGCGCTCGATGCGGTAGAAGCGCACATCCTTGTGCCAGACGGGGGCGGTATCCGGCTTGATCTCGACCGTGAACAGGTTCTGGATCAGGAGGAACAGGCCGTCGATCACCTTGTGTTCAGGGAAGTATTGTTTGACTTCCTGGGCCGAGAACGCGTAGCGGCGTTCCTGCAGCTTTTCGGACGCGTACGGCACGTCCCACGCCTGCAGGTCGGCGATGCCCAGTTCTTCCTGGGCGAATTGTTTCAGCTCGGCCAGGTCCTGTTCGGCGAACGGACGCGCGCGTTTGGCCAGGTCTTCCAGGAAAGCGATCACCTGGGCGGGCGAGGTGGCCATTTTCGATACCAGCGACACTTCGGCGAAATTGGCGTAGCCCAGCAGCTTGGCTTCTTCGTCGCGCAGTTTGAGCAAGGTAACGATGTTCTGCGTATTGTCCCAGTCCTCTTTCTTGCTGAACACGGTGCCCTGGTCCGAGGCCTTGGTGGCGTTGGCGCGGTAGATGGTTTCGCGCAGTTCGCGCTTGTCGGCAAATTGCAGGATCGGGTAATAGGACGGGAAGTGCAGCGAGAATTCGTAGCCCTGCTTGCCGGCTTTGTCGGCGGCGGCGCGCGCGGCGGCCTTGGCGTCGTCGGGCAGGCCGGCCAGATCCGCTTCGTTTTCGACCAGCAATTTATAGTCGTTGGTGGCGTCGAGCACGTTTTCGGAAAAGCGCGTCGAGACGGCCGCGTGCTCTTCCTGGATGGCGCCGAAGCGCTCTTTCTTGTCTTCCGGCAGCTCAGCGCCGCCGAGGCGGAAGTCGCGTACGGCATTGTCGACGATGCGGCGGCGTGCCGGCGACAGGCTGGCAAACGCGGCGCTGGCCTGCAGCTGCTTGTATTTGCCGAACAGGATTTCATTCTGGCCCAGCTCGGTCCAGAATTCCGTCACCTTGGGCTGGTTCGCGTTGTAGGCGGCGCGCAGCTCGGGCGTGTCGACCACGCTGTTGAGGTGATTGACGATGCTCCAGGCGCGGCCCAGGGTTTCGCCGATCTGGTCGAGCGGCGTGACGAAGCTGTCCCAGCTGACTTCCTCGGCCGGCGCCTCCAGTTGCGCCACGGTGGCGCGCGCCTGTTGCAGCAGGGTATCGATGGCGGGCGTGACATGCTCGTGCGTAATCGCGTCGAAGCGTGGCAGGCCGGAAAAATCAAGCAGGGGATTGGCAGTCATCAAGCAGCTCCATATTAAATAAAAGGGCGGTCATGCCGCCCGGTGTTGTTATACGCGCTCGGCGGCCTCAACGGTATTCATCAAGAGCATGGTAATCGTCATCGGGCCGACACCACCCGGTACCGGCGTGATATGCGATGCAATCTCTTGCACGCCGGCAAAGTCCACGTCGCCGCACAGCTTGCCGTTGTCGTCGCGGTTCATGCCCACGTCGATCACGATGGCGCCCGGGCGGACCATGTCGGCCGTCAGGGTGTTGCGGCGGCCGACGGCGGCGACGACGATGTCGGCGTTGCGCGTATGGTGGCCCAGGTCCGGTGTCGCACTATGGCAGATGGTGACGGTGGCGTTCGCTTGCAAGAGCAAGAGGGCCATCGGTTTGCCGACCGTGTTGCTGCGGCCGATCACGACCGCGTGCTTGCCGCGCAGGTCGACGCCGGTGCTTTCGATCAGTTTCATGCAGCCGTATGGGGTGCATGGGCGGAAGCCCGGCAGGCCCGTCAGCAGTTCGCCGGCGCTCAGCACCGAATAGCCATCGACATCCTTGGTGGTGGCGATCGCCTCGATCACCTTGTGCGGGTTGATGTGTTTCGGCAATGGCATCTGCACCAGGATGCCGTGGATGGCCGGGTCGGTGTTCAGGCTGGCGATGCGCGCCAGCAGATCTGCTTCCGACAGGTCCGCTTCATATTTTTCCAGCACCGAATGGAAGCCGACATCGCCGCACGCCTTGACCTTGTTGCGCACGTACACCTGGCTGGCCGGGTCTTCGCCGACCAGGATCACGGCCAGGCCGGGCTGGGTGCCCCTGGCGGTCAGGGCGGCGGCGCGCGTGGCGATCTCGCTGCGCAGTTTTTGGGAGAGGGCGATTCCGTCGATCAGTTGTGCTGGCATGGATATTAGCTGTGAGCTGGTGGCAGGGAAAACCAGATTATAAAGCCGGGCGAGGCAAAGGGGCGGTTTTGGCGCCAATGCCTCAAGTGAAAGTCGTAACAACAGCGTGCCG
>NZ_DAMAGB010000053.1:0-22958 GCF_031995485.1 Janthinobacterium sp. | reverse complement strand
GAGACGCGGGCCCGAGAAAATGCCGATGGCGGCGTTGCAGCTCCTTGCCGTACTGGCGTACTGTCTGCGTCGCTGCGCCTTGCCCTCGGCATTTTTCACGCCCGAACAGCGGGCCGGAGACGCGGGCCCGAGAAAATGCCGATGGCGGCGTTGCAGCTCCTTGCCGTACTGACGTACTGTCTGCGTCGCTGCGCCTTGCCCTCGACATTTTTCGGGCCCGCTTGGCCCGAAACGCCTGGGCGGGCGACTGGGGCGTTAATGCATTTGCTGCCGTTTTTGGTACTTTGATCATGTTAATTTCTAACCGGAATTTGCGGCAGTGCAGCATATTCTCCGAGGAGAATTTCACCATATGAAATGATATATCGTAATTTGAAAAATACAAAATACACTGTTAGAATCCCCACACTTATCGACCTTAATAGTAAATAATCAGCGAAATACCGTCCGACAGCGATCCGGAAAATCGGCGTGGGGCGCTCACAAAAGGAGACTCAACAGATGTCAGATCAACTGAACCAGGTAACGACACAGATCGGCGCCGACCCGGACATGCAGGAAACCAAGGAGTGGCTGGACGCGCTCGAAGCCGTACTGGAGAATGAAGGTCCGGAACGCGCGCATTACCTGATGGAACGCCTGGTCGACCTGGCCCGCCGCCGCGGCGCCCAGATTCCTTTCTCCAGCACCACCGCCTACGTCAACACCATTCCCACCAAACAAGAAGCACACTGCCCCGGCAACCTCGAATACGAAGAGCGCCTGCGCTCGTGGATGCGCTGGAACGCCATGGCGATGGTGGTCAAGGCCAACCGCGCCGACGGCGACCTCGGCGGCCACCTGTCCTCGTTTGCCTCGCTGGCCAACATGCTGGGCATCGGCTTCAACCATTTCTGGCACGCGCCAACCGCCGACCATGGCGGCGACCTGCTGTACATCCAGGGCCACTCCTCGCCGGGCGTCTACGCGCGCGCGTTCCTGGAAGGCCGCCTGTCGGAAGAGCAGATGCTGAACTTCCGCAAGGAAGTCGACGGCAAGGGCCTGTCCTCGTATCCGCATCCGAAACTGATGCCTGACTTCTGGCAGTTCCCGACCGTGTCGATGGGCCTGGGCCCGCACATGGCGATCTACCAGGCGCGCTTCCTGAAATACCTGCACGCACGCGGCATCGCCAAGACCGACAACCGCAAGGTGTGGGCATTCTGCGGCGACGGCGAGATGGACGAGCCAGAGTCCTTGGGCGCGATCGGCCTGGCCGCACGCGACATGCTCGACAACCTGGTCATCGTAGTCAACTGCAACCTGCAGCGCCTCGACGGCCCGGTACGCGGCAACACCAAGATCATCCAGGAACTGGAAGGCGAATTCCGTGGCGCCGGCTGGAACGTGGTCAAGGTCATCTGGGGTCCGGGCTGGGACGCCCTGCTGGCGCAAGACAAAGAGGGCATCCTGCAGCGCGTGATGATGGAAACCGTCGACGGCGAATACCAGAACTACAAGGCCAACGACGGCGCCTTCGTGCGCAAGCACTTCTTCGGCAAGCATCCGAAGCTGCTGGAAATGGTTGCCAACATGAGCGACGACGACATCTGGCGCCTGACCCGCGGCGGCCACGATCCGCACAAGATCTACGCAGCCTTCAAGATCGCCCAGGAACACAAGGGCCAGCCGACCGTCCTCCTGGTAAAAACCATCAAGGGCTACGGCATGGGCAAGTCCGGCGAAGCGCGCAACACGGCGCACCAGACCAAGAAACTGGACGACGAGGCGATCCGCGAAATGCGCGACCGTTTCTCGCTGCCTATCCCTGACGACAAGCTGGCCGATATTCCATTCTTCAAGCCGGCCGACGATGCGCCGGAAATGGTCTACCTGCACGAGCGCCGCAAGGCCCTCGGCGGCTACCTGCCGCAGCGCCGCCAGAAAGCGGAAGAGACCCTGCCGGTGCCGGCACTGGACACGTTCAAGAACGTGCTCGACGCCACCCCTGAAGGCCGTGAAATCTCGACCACGCAAGCGTTCGTGCGCGTCATTTCCACGCTGCTGAAAGACCCGGCGCTGGGCCAGCGCGTGGTGCCTATCCTGGTCGATGAATCGCGTACCTTCGGCATGGAAGGCCTGTTCCGCCAGATCGGCATCTACAATCCGAAAGGCCAGCTGTACGAGCCGGTCGACAAGGACCAGGTGATGTACTACCGCGAAGACAAGGCCGGCCAGATCCTGCAAGAGGGCATCAACGAAGCGGGCGGCATGAGCTCGTGGATCGCCGCGGCGACGTCGTACTCGACCAACGACCGCATCATGATCCCGTTCTACACCTTCTACTCGATGTTCGGCTTCCAGCGCATCGGCGACCAGGTGTGGGCATCGGCCGACATGCGCGCCCGTGGCTTCCTGATGGGCGGCACCGCCGGCCGCACCACGCTGAACGGCGAAGGCCTGCAGCACGAAGATGGCCACAGCCATATCTTCGCCGCCACCATCCCGACCTGCATGCCGTACGATCCGACCTTCAGCCATGAAGTCGCCGTCATCATCCAGGACGGCCTGCGCCGCATGATCGCCAACCAGGAAGATGTGTTCTACTACATCACGATCATGAACGAGAACTACGCCCAGCCAGGCCTCAAACCGGGCCAGGAAGAAGGCATCCTGAAAGGCATGTACAAGCTGCAGGAAGGCAGCGCGGACGCCAAGCTGCGCGTGCAGCTGATCGGTTGCGGCACCATCCTGCGCGAATCGATCTTCGCCGCCGAATTGTTGCAGAACGACTGGGGCGTGGCCGCGGACGTCTGGTCGGCGCCGTCGCTGACGCTGGTGGCCCGCGATGGCCAGGATGCCGAACGCTGGAACATGGTCAACCCGTCGAAAGAGCAGCGCGTGCCGTACGTGACGTCGCTGTTGCAAGACACCGACGGCCCGATCGTCGCCACGACCGACTACATGCGCGCCTTTGCGGAACAGATCCGCGCCTTCATGCCGAAAGACCGCACCTACAAGGTGCTGGGCACCGATGGCTTTGGCCGCTCGGACAGCCGCGCCAAGCTGCGCGAGTTCTTCGAAGTGAACCGTTATTATGTCACCGTGGCCGCGCTGAAATCGCTGGCTGACGAAGGCAAGATCGACGTGTCGGTGGTGGAGCAGGCGATCGCCAAGTACGGCATCGACGCCAACAAACCGAATCCGGTGACCCAGTAATCGTTAAGGGATCCGATCACGCCAGGGCAGTGCGCAAGCGCCGCCCTGGCGTGTCTGCGGGTCCATCTGACAAATAAAATAACGGAGCAAGCTATGAGCATTGTGGAAGTCAAAGTCCCGGATATCGGCGATTTCAAGGAAGTCGAGATTATCGAATTGATGGTCAAGCCAGGCGACACGGTCAAGGTCGACCAGTCCCTGATCACGGTCGAATCGGACAAGGCCAGCATGGAAATTCCATCGAGCCATGCCGGTGTTGTCAAGGAAATCAAAGTCAATGTCGGCGACAAGATCGCCGAAGGTTCGCTGGTACTGCTGCTGGAAGTGGCCGATGATGCGTCGGCCCCCGCGCCTGCCGCTGCTGCACCGGCTGCTGCGCCTGCACCGGCCGCCGAAGCCGCGCCGGCCGCTGCGCCTGCCGCTGCCGCACCTGCCGCCGCCGGCGGCCTGGTCGAAGTGACCGTGCCCGATATCGGCGACTTCAAGGAAGTCGAAGTCATCGAGCTGATGGTCAAGGTCGGCGACACCATCGCCGTCGAACAGTCCTTGCTGACGGTCGAATCGGACAAGGCCAGCATGGAGATTCCATCGAGCCATGCCGGCGTCGTCAAGGAATTGAAAGTCAAGGTCGGCGACAAGGTTGCCAAGGGCAGCCTGGTGCTGGTGGTGGAAACCACCGGTGGCGCTGCCGCTCCTGCCGCAGCTGCCGCTGCTGCTCCAGCCGCCGCACCGGCGCAAGCTGCCGCGGCCCCGGCCGCCGCCACCGCTTCGGCGCCGGCGCCGGCTGCTGCTCCGGCCGCCGCCGCTCCTGCCGTCAACGGCAAGCTGGCGCACGCCTCGCCGTCGATCCGCAAGTTCGCGCGCGAACTGGGCGTGGAACTGGGCCTGGTTGGCGGTTCCGGTCCGAAAGGCCGCATCACCCAGGAAGACGTGCAGAATTTCGTCAAGGGCGTGATGTCGGGCGCGGTGGCTTCGCCTGGCGCTGCCAGTGCGCCGGTTGCCGCCAAGAGCGGTTCGGGCGTGGGCCTGGATCTGCTGCCATGGCCGTCGCTGGACTTCAGCAAATTCGGCGCCACCGAACTGCTGCCGCTGTCGCGCATCAAGAAAATCTCGGGCCCGAACCTGCACCGCAACTGGGTCATGATCCCGCACGTCACGCAGTTCGACGAAGCGGACGTGACCGACTTGGAAGCGTTCCGCGTCGATACCAACGCGGCCAACGCGAAGAACAAGGATGCGGCCAAGCTGACCATGCTGGCATTCGTCATCAAGGCCTCGGTTGCGGCACTGAAGAAATTCCCGGCATTCAATGCATCGCTGGACGCCAAGGGCGAAAACCTGATCCTCAAGCAGTACTACAACATCGGCTTTGCGGCCGACACGCCGAACGGCCTGGTGGTACCGGTGATCAAGGGCGCCGACCAGAAATCGGTCACGCAGATCGCGAAAGAGATGACGGAACTGTCGCTGCAGGCACGCGAAGGCAAGCTGAAACCGGCCGACATGCAGGGCGCCAGCTTTACCATTTCGTCGCTGGGCGGCATCGGCGGCACGCATTTCACGCCGATCGTCAATGCGCCGGAAGTGGCCATCCTGGGCCTGTCGAAAGCCTCGATCAAGCCGGTTTGGGACGGCAAGGCCTTCCAGCCACGCCTGATGATGGGCACCTCGCTGTCGTACGACCACCGCGTGGTCGACGGCGCGATGGGCGCGCGATTCTCGGTGTACCTCGGCGAAGTGCTGGCCGACATGCGCAAAATTCTGCTGTAAGGAGCGACTATGAGCACAGTAGAGGTAAAAGTACCGAATATCGGCGACTTCAAGGAAGTCGAAGTCATCGAAGTGATGGTCAAGGTGGGCGATACCATCAAGGTGGATCAGTCTTTGATCACCGTCGAATCCGACAAGGCCAGCATGGAGATCCCTTCGACCCACGCCGGCGTGGTCAAGGAAATCAGCGTGAAAGTCGGCGACAAGATCGCCGAAGGCAGCGCGCTGCTGGTGGTGGAAGCGGCTGAAGGCGCGGCTGCGCCGGCGGCGGCACCTGCGCCTGCCGCTGCTGCTGCACCAGCGGCTGCTCCGGCAGCGGCGCCTGCCGCCGCACCGGCTGCGCCAGCCGCTGCCGCCATCCCGGCCGGCAGCTACACGGGCCAGGTCGACATCACCGTCGACATGATGGTGCTGGGCGGCGGTCCTGGCGGCTATTCGGCAGCGTTCCGCGCGGCCGACCTGGGCCTCACCACGGCCATCGTCGAGCGTTATGCGACCTTGGGTGGCGTGTGCCTGAACGTCGGCTGCATCCCGTCGAAAGCGCTGCTGCACCTGGCGTCCGTGATCGATGAAACGGCCACCATGTCGAAGCATGGCGTGACCTTTGCCGCGCCCAAAGTCGATATCGACGAAGTGCGCAAGTACAAGGAAAGCGTGATCGCCAACATGACCGGCGGCCTGGCCGGCATGGCCAAGGCGCGCAAGACGCAAGTGGTCACCGGCCTGGGCCAGTTCCTGTCCGCCAACCATATCGAAGTCACGGCTGCTGACGGCACGAAAAAAGTGGTGCAGTTCAAGCAGGCCATCATCGCTGCCGGCTCGTCGGTGGTGAAACTGCCGTTCGTGCCGGAAGATCCGCGCATCGTCGATTCGACCGGTGCACTGGAACTGCGCCAGATCCCGAAACGCATGCTGGTCATCGGCGGCGGCATTATCGGCCTGGAAATGGCTACCGTGTATTCGACCTTCGGTGCACGCATCGACGTGGTCGAGATGATGGATGGCCTGATGCAGGGTGCCGACCGCGATGCGGTCAAGGTATGGCAGAAGTTCAACGAAAAACGCTTCGACAACATCATGACCAAGACCAAAACGGTCGCGGTGGAAGCGCTGCCGGAAGGCATCAAGGTCACGTTCGAAGCGGCCGAAGCCGGTGCCACCGCGCCGGCGCCGCAGGTCTACGACCTGGTGCTGGTGGCCGTGGGCCGCAGCCCGAACGGCAAGAAGATCGCCGCCGACAAGGCCGGCGTGAACGTCACCGACCGCGGCTTCATCGAAGTTGACAGCCAGATGCGCACCAACGTGCCGAACATCTTCGCCATCGGCGACCTGGTGGGCCAGCCGATGCTGGCGCACAAGGCCGTGCACGAAGCCCACGTGGCGGCGGAAGCGGCGGCAGGCCAGAAGTCGCACTTCGACGTCAAGGTGATTCCATCGGTCGCCTACACGGATCCGGAGGTGGCATGGGCCGGCGTCACCGAAGACGAAGCCAAAGCCAAGGGCATCAAGGTCGAGAAGGGCCACTTCCCGTGGGCCGCTTCGGGCCGCGCCGTGGCCAACGGCCGCGCCGAAGGCTTCACCAAGCTGCTGTTCGATGCTGAAACCCACCGCATCATCGGCGGCACCATCGTCGGCACGCATGCGGGCGACATGATCGGCGAAATCGCGCTGGCCATCGAAATGGGCTGCGACGGCACCGACATCGGCAAGACCATCCATCCTCACCCGACCCTGGGCGAATCGATCGGCATGGCAGCCGAAGTCTACGAAGGCGTGTGCACGGACTTGCCGCCACCGCGCAAGCGTTGATGGCGAAGCCGTAAAATAAAAAACCCCGCAAGCGATTGCGGGGTTTTTTTATGTGCGGCGTCATCCGACAACACCCGTAACTTGTCGGATTACGCGCTTGCGCGCTAATCCGACCTACGCCCATCTGTTCGCGAAGATGCCGGCGCCACCACTGGCATCAAACGATGCGGGATTTTTTATCGTCGTCCGAACGCGTTTCGCGCAGCGATGCCGATGCCGAGCCGACAAACAGGATGAGATAGGCGTTCATCTCCAGCACTTCTTCCATGAAGGCTGAAATCGGTTCCGGTACCGACGTGAATTTCTGCTTGTCGAACGGCCAGCCGGACGCCATCAGCACGGCCGCGCACAGGGCGGTAATGATCACGGGCGTGGCCAGCAGCGCGCGGCGCTGCGCCCAGATCTGGCGGATGCGGGTGGCGAACACCACCAGGTAGACCACCCACAGGCTCCAGCCGATGGCGCGCACGGTATGCTCGGTCCAGGCCCAGACATGCTGGCCGGGCGCGTCGAATTCGCGGATTTCCAGTTCGCGCAGCAGGAAGGAATACATCAGCAGCGACAGGCCCGCGTGCAGCATGAAGCCCACGCTTTTCTTGTCGAGTTTGCTGGCGCGCCAGCCATGCACGAGGCAGGCGGCCAGCAGGGCCAGCGCCTGCAGGTTTTCCATGAAATGGTTTTCATCGGCGAAGTGCGGATCGACGTAGCGAAAGACCAGCCAGCACGCAGCCGACAGGACGGCGAGGACTGCCAGCAGCACGGTCACGCTGCGGCCAGGACGGCTGGCCGGAATTCCGATGGAGGAGAGTTGCATTATGTTTGTCGGCAATATTGGAGAGCCAGCAACTATACACGCGATCACGCTTGCACAGATACCGGCAGTGAAAATTGGAGAGTATTGCTCTAAAGAAAAAATGGCACAATGGATCCTGATAACAGTGTTTTGTTCCTGCTTGACCACCGTCGTGTGTTTTCCCCATCAACGTTGCTACTCTTGGTCAAGCCTGGCTGTACTGAAAAGGTTTTGCAACAATGAAAAAATTTACCGCCCTCCATCTTGCCGACGTGCGCCTGCGCCGCGGCGATGAGCAAGCCCAGGCGCCCGTGCTGCATGCGCTGTTCGGCGACGTGGCTGCCTTGCGCGATGCGGGCAAGCAGATCGATGCGATTTTCTTTACGGGCGAACTGGTGGCGCTCGATGCCTGTGCCGGCACCACGCCCGTGTATGTGTACGAGTACTTCCTGCGTCCGCTGCTGCAGGCCGCCAGCCTGCCGGGCGCGCGCTTTTACCTGGTGCCGGGCGTGCGTGCAAAGGGCGTCAAGCCGATGGCTGCAGGCCAGGGCGGGTTCAGCTTTTTTTCCACCGGTGAAGAGGCGGGGGCGCAGCAGCGTGCCTTGTACAAGAATATCCACGCCGTTTTCCATGGCAACGGCCACACGGGCGACAGCAGTTCGCTGATGAAGGCGCTGGGCATTCTGTTTAGGAGCAGCCCCGGCAGCCTGTACGGCGGCCCGGCACTGCGCGCGGCCTATGCGCTGCTCGAATATGATGCCGAGGTGCCTGCCACGCAGTGGACGGTGGCGCTGCGCGAATTCGAGGAAGCACGCAGGACGTTTGCGCTGTCCGTGCTGTACACGCCAAATGGCCAGGATACGGCCGCCCGCGACGCCGAATATGTGTTCGCCACGCTGCTGCCGCAGCTGGCAGCCGAGAGCGGCTATCTGGAGGGTTTGCTGGGCCGGCGCGCGCCGTCCCGTATGGGCATGCCGGATGCCTCGCTGGCGGCACCGGTGGCAGCGCGCGAGTTCCTGATCGAACTGGCGTTCGAGCTGTTCGAGGCCAAGACCCTGTTCTTGCAGCACAGTGAGCTCGACCGTTTTGCCAGCGACTATTGCGCCGTCAAGGGCTGGGATGTCTCGGCGCAGCAATGGCTGGCGCCCCTGTATGCGAAGGGCTTGCTGTTGCAACTGGAGGGCCAGGTGGTCTTTGCGTTTGATTATTTCCGCACCTATTTTCTGGCGCAGCGCTTTGAAACCTCGTTCGGCCTGATGCCTTACGGCCCCGAACGGCGCGAGGGCGCAGCGCCCGCACTGCGCCTGGGTGGCGCATCGGCTGCGCGGCCCTTCCTCAACGGCCTCGGCGTTGCTTCGGAGCCGCTGCTGGTGCACGCCGAGCCGCAGGCGGACTGCAGCCGCCCGGCCTGAGTTGCTTAGCGGGGATCCTGCAAGGTAGCGCGCAGGAACAGGTCGAGCCGCACTTCCACCAGCTTGCGCAGCTGCGCCACGCTCGGCTGTTCGGTCGGCGCAAACAGCAGGCGCGACATCTGGTCGCCCATCAGGCAACTGAGCAGGTGCATCGACAATTGCTCGGGCGTCAGCGCGGCGCGGAACAGCGGCGCGATATCGGGCCGGCTGAAAAAGCGCTTGAGCATGTCGCGCGTCTGGCCCGGCCCCACCTTGTAAAACGATTCCGCCAGCTCCGGATGGGTAGCCGCTTCGGCGATCACCATGCGGTTCAGGCGGATCGCTGCCGGCATCGTCACCAGCTGCGAGAACAGCAGGGCAAATTCGGCCAGGATCACCGGCAGCGGACGCATGTCCGTTTCCAGCGCCGGCATGGTGGCAAAATATGCCGCGCGTTTCTGTTCCACCACCGCATTGAACAAGCCCGACTTGCCGCCAAACTTCACATAGATGGTGCGCACGGCCACATGGGCTTCGCGCGCAATCATCTCCAGGCTGACCTTGCCATATCCCTTGTCCAGAAACAGGCAGCCTGCCGTATGCAGCAGGTTTTCCGCGCGCGCCTCCATGTCGGCGGCGCGGGGCCGGCCGGCGGATTTGCCGCAGCAGCTCATTTCGCTGGCGCCATGGTCGGCGTGTGGTTCGTTGGGCAAGGTGTCGCTGAGGCCTGGCTCGGACATGGTCTGGGTCTCGTGGAGGGTAAGTAATGACTGACACTGTAGTGCAAATTAAAATGAAATGCAATCGTTTCATTTCTTGACAAGCGGATTTGTTTGTCCAATAATGAACCTATATCATTTCATTTTGGAGCGCAGCATGCCCACCCCGTCCAGTTCCGCCGAGCAAACCGGCGTCCCACCAGCAGGCCCCGTGGCCGCACGCATCGCTCCCGCGCCGGCTGCCGCCCCCGCCGCGCCGAACCACCGCGTCAAGATCATTGCCGGCCTGATCGTGCTGGTCGCCCTCGGCGCCGGCGCGCGCATGTGGTACCGCAGCCACTATTTCGTCGAAACGGAAAACGCCTACGTGGCCGGCCACGTGCACCCGGTATCGGCCCGCATTGCCGGCGTGGTGACCAAGGTCTTTATCGACGACAACCAGATGGTGAAAGAGGGCGACGTGATCGCCGAACTCGATCCGTTCGACCAGCGCGTGAAAACCGAGCAGATCGCCGCGCAGATCGCCAGCGCCGAACAGCAGGTGCTGCAGGCCGACGCGCAGATCGCGCAAGTGCAGGCCCAGGCCAGCGCCGCCCAGGCCCAGGTGGCCCAGGCCGACGCCCAGCTGCTGCGCACCAGGCAGGACGCCGAGCGTTTCGGCCAGCTGTATACGAGCCAGATGAAAGCCGTGTCGAAAGCGGAACTCGATGCCGCCAATGCGGCCCGCTCCGGCGCCGTGGCCGACCTGGCCGCCCGCAAGGACAGCGCGGCAGCCGCCAAGGCCCAGATCGGCGCGGCGCAAGCTGCGCGCGACGTCGCCAAGGCGCAGGTCGCCGTGCTGCGCGTGCAACTGAAGGACGCCGAGCAGCAGCTGCAATACAACCAGATCCTCGCGCCCGTCGCCGGCCGCATCGGCAAGCGCAATGTGGAAACCGGCATGCGCGTGCAGCCGGGCCAGCAGCTGACGGCCATCGTGCAGGATAACGTGTGGGTCACCGCCAACTTCAAGGAAACCCAGCTGGCCGACCTGCATCGCGGCCAGAGCGTGCACGTGAGCATCGACGCCATGCCGGGCAAGAAACTGGTCGGCACCGTCGACAGCTTCGCGCCAGCCTCGGGCGCCCAGTTCGCGCTGCTGCCGGCCGATAACGCCACCGGCAACTTCACCAAGATCGTGCAGCGCGTGCCGGTGAAAATCGTGTTCCAGCCGAAAGATATCGCCGCCATGAACGGCCGCCTGGTGCCGGGCATGTCGGTGATCGCCGAAGTGGAAATCAACCAGCCTGATACTGAACAAGGTGCGCGCCACGCCGCCGCGCCGGCTACCGCTGCTCCTGCACAAAACGCCGCCCGCTAACCTGTCATGAGCAGCCCTTCCACCACGCTGGCGAAACCGCCGGCCTTTCCCGTGCTCGACGATAAAGTCTCGGCGCGCACCTGGCTGGCGGTCGCCGCCGGCATGCTGGGCGCCTTCATGGCGGTACTCGACATCCAGATCACCAACTCGTCGCTGAAGGACATCCTGGGCTCGCTGTCCGCCACCCAGGAAGAGGGTTCGTGGATTTCCACCGCCTATTTGGTGGCCGAAATCATCGTCATCCCGCTGACCGCGCTGCTGGCGCGCGTGTTCAGCCTGCGCGGCTACATGATCGGCACCACCTCGTTCTTCCTGCTGTTCTCGACCCTGTGCGGCACCGCCTGGAACCTGGAAAGCATGATCGTGTTCCGCATGCTGCAGGGGTTCACGGGCGGCGCCCTGATCCCGATGGCATTCACGCTGGTGATGCTCAAGCTGCCGCCGTCGAAGCGCGCCACCGGCATGGCCATTTTCGGCCTGACCGCCACGCTGGCGCCGGCCATGGGCCCGACCCTGGGCGGCTATCTGTCCGAGCTGTATGGCTGGCCGTCGATCTTCTATATCAACTGGGTGCCGGGCGTGCTGCTGATCGTCGGCATGATCTATGGCCTGGACCGCGAACCGGCCAACCTGAAACTGTTCTGGAAGGCCGACTGGCTGGGCATTTTTTTCATGGCGCTGGGCCTGGGCTGCCTGACGATTTTCCTGGAAGAGGGCAATTCGAAAGACTGGTTCGATTCGGCCTTCATCATCACCTTTGCCGCGCTGGCGATCACGGGCCTGTTGGGCTGGGTCGTGACCAGCGCCACGCGCGCCGAGCCGTTCGTCAACCTGGCGCTGTACGGCCAGCGCAACTTCCTGGTCGCCACCCTGCTGTCGGCCGTGACGGGCATGGGCCTGTACGGTTCGGCCTTCCTGCTGCCGCTGTTCCTGGGCCAGATCGCCGGCTATTCGCCGATGCAGATCGGCGAAGTCATCATGTGGGTGGGCCTGCCGCAGCTGTTCATCATGCCGTTCGTCGCCAAGCTGTCGTCGATGGTGGACAACCGCATCCTGTGTTCGTTCGGCCTGCTGCTGTTTGGCGGCTCCTGCCTGATGAATGCCTATATGGATGCCTCGACCGGCTACGACCAGCTGCTGTGGTCGCAGGTGGTGCGCGCGCTGGGCCAGCCTTTCGTGATGCTGACCCTGTCGAATTTCGCCATGAAGGGCATCGCGCCGAAAGACATGGCGTCCGCATCGAGCCTGTTCAACATGACGCGCAACCTGGGCGGCTCGATCGGTATCGCGCTGCTGGCAACAGCCCTGAGCACCCGCGAGCACTTCCATTCGCAGCGTCTGGGCGAATCGATCAATGCGTTTTCCAGCGCCACCCAGCTGCGCATCGACCAGCTGACGTCGTCGTTCATGGCCAAGGGCTACGACGCGGTCACGGCCGGCAACCAGGCCCTGCAGGCGATCGACGGCATCGTGCGCCGCGAAGCGTATGTGATGGCCTATAACGACGGCTTCTTCCTGGTCGGCGCGATCCTGATCGGCTGCATCGTGCCGCTGTGGCTGGCCGACAAACTCAAAGCCCCCGGTGGCGGTGGCGGCGGTCACTAAGCTCATTGCCTGCTCCGCCCACTCAAGAACAAGAAGGTATACATCATGAACACAGTTATGACCAAACTCGCCGCAGCCGCCTCGCTGGCCGTGCTGCTGGCCGCCTGCGGCACCGTGGGCCAGGATTTCAAGGCGCCCGCCAATCTGGCCGGCATCGACACGGCCACCTTCCGCCACGGCGCGGGCAGCGCGGACGCCGCGCAACTGCCGGCCGAATGGTGGAGCGTGTTCGGCGACGACACCCTGAACCGGCTGGAGCAAGCGGCACTGCGCGACAACCCAAGCGTGAAAGCGGCCGGCGAACGCCTGCTGCAGGCGCTGGCGCAAAGCGGCACGGCGCGCGCCAACCAGGGCTTGAACGTGAACCTCAGCACGGGAATTTCGAACTCGCGCACCTCGGCCAATACCTCGCAGGGCCTGGCGTTGGGCAATCGCTCGATCAGCGGCAACAATTTTTCGGTCGGCGGTTCGCTGTCGTATGAAATCGATCTGCTGGGCCGCGTGAAACGCATGGTCGAAGCGGCCGACGCGCAGGTACTGGCCTCGCAGGCCGACCGCGACGGCGTGCTGCTGATGCTGTCGGCGCAAGTGGCCAGCAACTACTGGCAGCTGCGCGGCCTGGACGCGGAAATGACGATCCTGAACGGCGCGCTGGACACCCGCCGCGAATCGCTGCAACTGGTCGACGCGCGTTTCAACGCGGGCCTGACCAATGAGCTGGACCTGGCGCGCGCCAGGGTCGAACTGCAGAACGCGCAGGCCGACCTGCATGAGGTGAAGCGCCAGCGCAACCAGCTGGAAAACAGCCTGGCGACGCTGACGGGCAAACCGCCATCGGCGCTGCAGATGCCGGCCGCCACCGACGCCGCCGCGCTGCCGCAGCCGCCAGCGATTCCCGTCGGCCTGCCGGCCAGCCTGCTGGCGCACCGTCCGGACCTGGTGTCCAGCGTGGCGAATCTGCGCGCGGCCAATGCGCAAGTGGGCGTGGCCGAAGGCGCGTTCTATCCATCGCTGCAACTGACGGGCAACTTCGGCTTTGCCTCGGAAAAGCTGCGCGACCTGGCAGAGGGCGGTTCGCGCCAGTTCAGCGTGGGCCCGCTGGCCCTGTCGCTGCCGATCTTTGACGGTGGCCGCAACCAGGCCAACCTCGATTTGTCGAAAGCGCGCTATGGCGAGGCGCTGGCGAACCATGAAACGAAGCTCCTGACGGCGCTGCGCGAAGTGGAAGACGCCTTGTCGGATGTGGAGCAGCGCCAGCTGCAAGGCGACGCCCAGGCCCTGTCGCAGGAAGCGGCGGCGCGCGCCTACCTGGTGGCGCGCACGCGCTACGAGCGCGGCGTGTCGACCTACCTCGACGTGACCGACGCCCAGCGCAGTTCGCTGGCCGCCGACCGCGCCGCCGTGCAGATCAAGACCCAGCGCCTGCTGGCGACGGTGGCCGTGGCCCGCACACTGGGCGCGGGCTGGCAGCCGCAGGGCGAGCTGGCGAAGGTCGCCGCGGCGCAGTAAGTTCCTCGTGCAGTAGTCCTCGATTACGTGAGCGTGGCCGGTGGCGGTGTCGCCGCCGGCCCGTAGCGTTGCAGGATGCATTCGATCAACGTCGTCAGTTTCGGCGTCGGCTGGCGGTCGCGCGCATACAGCAGGTGCATGGGGCGCGGCGCCGGCACGTAATCTGTCAATATCGGCAGCA
This sequence comes from Janthinobacterium sp., assembly GCF_031995485.1. Lineage (NCBI taxonomy): Bacteria > Pseudomonadati > Pseudomonadota > Betaproteobacteria > Burkholderiales > Oxalobacteraceae > Janthinobacterium > Janthinobacterium sp. The sequence goes on along the minus strand of NZ_DAMAGB010000053.1, from coordinate 8,626 downwards.
GCCGGCCGGCCGCGATATCGCCGGCCATCAAAATCTCCGCCTGCATCACGATGCCGAAACCGTGCAGTGCCGCCACGCGCAGCGCCTGGCCATTGTTCGAGCGGAAGCGGCTCTCCTCATTTGTACCTTCCTTGCCATTGAGCCTCCAGCGCAGATGGCGCCCCCACTGCATGAAGTCCAGGCATTCGTGCCGCGCCAGGTCGTCCGGCGTCTGTGGCACGCCATGTTTTTCCAGGTAGGCGGGCGCCGCGCAGATCACCATCGCATACGGCCGCAAGGGTCGCGCCACCATGCCCGAATCATCCAGCTTGCCGATGCGGATCGCCGCGTCAAATCCTTCTTCCACCAGGTCCACCAGCCGGTCGTTCAGGTTCAGGTCCAGGCTGACCTCGGGATGGGCGTCGAGGTAATCGGCCAGCAGCGGCGCCAGGCATTCGCTGCCGAACGAGACGGGCGCCGTGATCTTCAGCTTGCCGCGCGGCGCCGCGCGCATGGCTTCGGCGCCCGTTTCCGCCGCCCTGACCTGAGCCAGGATCTGCCGGCACTGCTCCAGGTACTGGGCGCCGATTTCCGTCAGGTGCTGGCGCCGCGTGGTGCGCACCAGCAGCTTCGCGCCCAGCCGGTCTTCCAGATAGCCGATATGCTTGCCCACCATCACGGGCGACATGCGAAACAGTGCGGCGGCGGCGGTCAGGCTGCCCTGGTCCGCCACGGCCACGAACACCTCCATGCTGCGCAGTGTATCCATCTGTCGATTGCAAACCTGTGGTTAGTAATGATGTAAATGGTAGCGTATTTATCGCCCCTGAACGGCGGCGCATACTGGACTCATCATCACTCATCAGACAGGAGCACCTTATGAAAATCGTACTGATCGGCGCCAGCGGCACCATCGGCAAGGCGGTCGCGGCGCAACTTTCGCCACGCCACGAGCTTGTCGAAGTAGGCAGCCGCAGCGGCGCGCAGCAGGCCGACATGGGCGATATCGCCCAGGTGCGCACGCTGTTCGAGCGCATCGGCAAGGTCGATGCGGTGATCGTGGCGGCAGGTAAGCTGCATTTCGGCCCGCTGGCGGACTTTACACCCGAACAATTCCAGATCGGGCTGGGCAGCAAGCTGATGGGCCAGGTCAATGTCGCGCTGGTGGCGCAGCACTACCTGACCGACAGTGGCTCGATCACCCTGACCAGCGGCATCGTGGCCGAGCAGCCGATCCGCTTTGGCGCGGCGGCCAGCATGACCAATGCGGCAGTAGAGGGTTTTGTGCGCGGCGCCGCCATCGAACTGCCGCGCGGCCTGCGCATCAATGTGATCAGCCCGACCGTGCTGGAGGAGTCGCTGGACGCATATGGATCATTTTTCCCGGGCTTCGAGCCAGCCAGCGCCAGCCGCGTGGCGCTGGCCTACAGCCGCAGCGTGGAGGGCGCGCAGACGGGACAGGTGTACCGCGTCTGGTAGCGTTGTCGAGATAAAACGACGTCTTTTGATCGACCGCAGGCAGGCTTGCGCCATTCATGATAAATTAACTTTTATTTCCAAATGTCAACATCATGGGGATGGCGAGTTTGGTTACTTTTTATGAATGAATGGATGGACGGCTATGCAAAGCACTAAAATCAGCACGCGGCTCTACACGGGATTCGGCCTGGTGCTGTTGCTGTTGATCATCGTTACCGCACTCGGCATCAACCGGGTGCAGAAGATTGACGCCATCCTCACCAGTATCAGCGACGTCAACAACGTCAAGCAGCGCCATGCCATCAATTTCCGCGGCAGCGTGCATGACCGCGCGATCGCGCTGCGCGACGTGGTGCTGGCGTCTGACGCCGCTGCGGCCAAGCCGGAAATCGCGCGCATCGAAACGCTGGCCGCCAATTATGCGCAGGCCGCCACGCCGCTGGACCAGATCCTCGGCAACGGCAAGGATGTGACCGATGCGGAACGCACGGCGCTGGCCGCCATCAAGGCCAGCGAAGCGGCAGCCCAGCCGATTATCGCCAAGGTGATTCAATTGCGCCTGGCCGATGACGTGCCAGGCGCCACCGCCTTGCTGCAGCAGCAGGGCGCGGCCGCCTTCACGGGCTGGCTGGCGTCCGTCAACCAGCTGATCGACCTGGAAGAAAAGATGAGCCGCGAGCAGGCCGACAGCGCCAGCAACGTGGCGCGCAGCTTTTTCTTCTTCATGGTGGTGCTGTGCCTGGGCGCGATCGCCATCGGCATGGTGGCCGCCTGGCGCATCAGCCATGGCTTGCTGCGCCAGCTCGGCGGCGAGCCGGACTATGCGGCCGCCATCGCCGGTGAAATCGCGGCCGGCAACCTGGCCGTCAATATTGCCATCCAGCCCAATGACCGCAGCAGCCTGCTGCATGCCATGCGCGGCATGCGCGACAGCCTGGTAGCCATCGTCAGCCAGGTGCGCGCCGGCACGCAGACCATCGCCACCAATTCGCGCGAAATCGCGGCCGGCAACCTGGACCTGTCGAACCGCACCGAGCAGCAGGCCGGTTCGATCGAGGAAACCGCCACTTCGATGGAACAGCTGACGGGCACCGTCAAGCAGAACGCCGAGCATGCGATCGAGGCGAATGAACTGGCGCTGTCCGCTTCCGGCGTGGCCGTGAAGGGCGGCGCCGTGGTGGCGCAGGTGGTGCAGACCATGGCCGCCATCAACGACTCGTCGAAAAAGATTGTCGATATTATCGGCGTGATCGACGGCATCGCCTTCCAGACCAATATCCTGGCCTTGAATGCGGCGGTGGAAGCGGCGCGCGCGGGTGAGCAGGGCCGCGGCTTTGCGGTGGTTGCCACCGAGGTGCGCAGCCTGGCGCAACGCTCCAGCCAGGCCGCAAAGGAAATCAAGTCGCTGATCGACGATTCGGTCGAGCGCGTCGATACGGGTGCGCGCCTGGTCGATGAAGCAGGCGCGACCATGCAGGACATCGTCGACAGCGTCAAGCGCGTGACCGACATCATGGGCGAAATCAGCATCGCCACGCGCGAGCAGTCGTCGGGCATCGAACAGGTGAACCAGGCGATCGGCATGATGGACCAGGTGGTGCAGCAGAATGCGGCGCTGGTGGAAGAGTCGGCTTCGGCTGCCGCCTCGCTGGAAGAGCAGGCCAGCGGGCTGTCGCAGGTGGTCAGCATCTTCAAGCTCGATGAGGCGCAGCTGCCGCCTGCCGCTCCTGTGCCCGTAGCGCCGGTGCGCAAGGCCGTGGCTGCTGCCAAGCCTGTCGCCAAAGCGCCAGCCAAGCCGGCACCAAAAAAGCTGGCCCGCGCCACCCCGGCCGACGAAGCCTGGGAAGAATTTTAAGCGCCGCCTGGATTACAATCGAGGCCTGAGCAAGAAAGCGGCCGCGCCTTGACAGCGCGGCCGCTTTTTTTCCTGAGTCCGTCCATGTTTGCTATTCGAGGTTCCATGAAAAAGATATTGATGCCCCTGCTGATGGCCGTTGCCGTCGGCAATGCCTGCGCCGCAGCCGCCCCTGCGCCTGCCACCGCGCCTGCCAATGTAGAACAACTGGCCGCCATGAGTGCGCGCTACGCGCCGGTCGACCTGACGGCCGACACCAGCCATCTGTCCGCCGGCGACCGCCAGGCAATTGCCAAGCTGGTTGAAGCGGCCAAGCTGGTCGACGTGCTGCAGCTGCGCCAGCGCTGGTCCGGCAATGAAGCGCTGTGGGCGGCGCTGAAGAAAGACAAGTCCAAACTGGGCCAGGCGCGCCTGAACTACTTCTGGATCAACAAGGGTCCGTGGTCGGTGCTCGATGGCCACGCGTCCTTCATGCCGCCAAGCTATGCCGGCATCGCGATTCCCGCGCACAAGCCGCCAGCAGGTAACTTCTATCCGCAGGGCGCCACCAAGGCCACGCTGGAAAGCTGGATGAACGGCTTGCCGGCGGACGACAAGCAGCAGGCGCAGTGGTTCTTCACCACCATCCGTGCCGGCAAGGATGGCAAATACGCCACCGTCAAGTATTCGGAAGAATACAAGGCCGAACTGAGCAAGCTGGCGACACTGCTGGACGAAGCGGCGGCCGCCACCGACAACGCCTCGCTGAAAAAATTCCTCACCTTGCGCGCCAGGGCCTTCCTCGACAACGATTATCTGCAGTCCGACTTTGCGTGGATGGATCTCGATTCGCCGGTCGATATCACCATCGGACCATACGAGACGTATAACGACGAGCTGTTCGGCTACAAGGCCGCGTTCGAGGCGTATGTGAATATCCGCGACCAGGCCGAAACCCAGAAGCTGAACTTCTTCGCCCAGCACATGCAGGAACTCGAAGACAATCTGCCGCTGGACGCCCGGTACCGCAATCCGAAGGTCGGTGCGCTGGCGCCGATGGTGGTGGTCAATCAGGTGTATGGCGCCGGCGACGGCAACATGGCGGTGCAGACGGCGGCCTACAACCTGCCGAACGACGAGCGCATCATCAGCGCGCGCGGCTCGAAGCGCGTGATGCTGAAAAACGTGCAGGAGGCCAAGTTCAAGGCCACCCTGACGCCGATCTCGAAACTGGTCCTGACACCGGAAGCGCAGCAGGACGTCGACTTCAATTCCTTCTTCACGCATATCCTCGCGCATGAAATCATGCACGGCCTGGGCCCGCATGCGACCAAGGTCGACGGCAAGGCTTCCACGCCGCGCCAGGACCTGAAAGAAGCGTACTCGACCATCGAGGAAGCCAAGGCCGATATCACCGGCCTGTTTGCGCTGCGCTACATGATGGACAAGGGGCAACTGGACGGCACGCTGGGGCAGGGCGAACTGGCCCAGCGCAAGCTGTATAACACGTTCCTCGCGTCGGGCTTTCGCACCCTGCATTTCGGCCTGACCGATTCGCATGCGCGCGGCATGGCGATCCAGATGAACTACATCCTCGACAAGGGCGGTTTTGTGTCGCTGGGCGACGGCAGGTTCGGCGTGGATTTCGGCAAGATCAAGCAGGCCGTGATCGACCTGGACCGCGAATTTCTGACCATCGAGGCGACCGGCGATTATGCGCGCGCGCAAGCCCTGATGACCAAATACGTGGTGATCCGCCCTGAGGTGCAGGTGGCGCTCGACAAGATGAAAGCCGTGCCCAACGATATCCGCCCGGATTTCGTCACGGCGCGCGCGCTGGATCGGCAGGCGAAAAAATAAACAGTTTTTGAGCCAACTGTTAGCGCTTCACAAAGCCGGCCACAGCGCCGGCTTTTTTGCGTGGTTTTTTTCGCGGAAGTTGCCAATTTTGCCTTGTGGAAAGTTTTTTCTGTCTTACTCTGCAGTGTCAATCTCCCACCGTTGATGACCGTGCTGCCCATGTTGAAACTGCTTCCCTTGTTGAGTCTGCTACTGTCTCTCCCCGCCGTCGCCGCCCCTGCTTTAAGTGTGCTGGAAACACGCTGGCTGAAGGCGGGCGCTCCCGTCATCGCCTACGCGCGCACACAGGGTTTGCCGCTCGATATCGTGGTGCAGCCGCAGGATGCGCCGGGCGCCGTGCCGCTGGCGCTCGGTTTTGAAGGCGGGCGCTGCAAGCTGGTGCTGTCGATGCGCGGCAATGCGCAGGCCGAGACGGTGCTGCAGGGCGTGCCGGCCGACCGCCATGGCTTGATGATCGAAGCGATGACGGCGCACGAGATCGGCCACTGCCAGCGCTATGCGCAGGGCGACTGGCATGCGCTGCCGATGGGTTTTGTCGAGCGCGCAGGCAAGCCGCAGGCACAGCAGATGCTGGAAACGCGGCGCGAGGAAGGCTATGCGGACCTGGTGGCGCTGGCATGGATGCATGCGCGCCACAGCGACGACTACCAGGAAGTGCTGGCCTGGATGGGGGCGGTACGCGGTGCGCAGGGCGGAGCGGGCGGCTCTCACGATACCCGGGCCTGGCTGGCGCTGGCCGGCGACGGTACGGTGTTTGAAGGAGCCGCTTCTTCGCCGTTCGAGCAGGCCGGCCTGCTATGGCGCCAGGGCCTGAACGGCCGCTGAATCGGGTTCATAGTTGCTCTTCTGGAAGGCGTATCAGCGTGTGCTGTCGCACAGAGACTTGCGCGCAACAGGCGTCTAATCGGTGCATCAACCAAACCGAGAGGAACCATCATGAACAAAATGATCTCATTCGTGCTGGCCGCCAGTGCCAGCGCCCTGCTGGCCGCCGCACCGGCGTACGCTCAGGATACCTCCTACAAAGCCTTGACCGACCAGGCCGCCGCTACCTACAAGCAGGCCAAGGCCGCTTGCGATGCGCAGTCGGGCAATGCGAAGAAAGTCTGCACGGAAGAGGCCAAGGTCGCGCGTGCGAAAGCCGAGTCCGACGCCGTGGCCCAGCACCGCAATACCCCGCGCGAACTGGGCAAGGCCCGCAAGGACGTGGCCAATGCCGAATATGACCTGGCCAAGGCCCAGTGCGGCGATCGCTCGGGCGCCGACAAAACCAGCTGCATGACCGACGCCAAGGCCAAACAGCGCGCCGCCCTGGCTGACGCCAACACGGGCGCCGCCGCCGGCACCAACGTGGCGCAAAATCCGGCGCCCGCCAACCGTGAAAACTGCGACAACCTCGACGCCGGCGACAAGACCGCCTGCATGGCCCGCAATGCGGCCGGCACCACCAAGAATGTGGTAGCCGACACGGTGATCACCACCAAGATCAAGGCCGACCTGGTCAAGGATGACGACCTGAAAGCGATGGACGTACATGTGGAAACGGTCAATGGCGTGGTCATGCTGAGCGGCTTCGTGCCGTCGGAAGCGCAAGTGCAGAAAGCCGCCGAGCTGGCGCGCAGCGTGGAAGGCGTGACGGATGTGAAGAACAGCTTGAAAGTGAAATAACGTCAGTTGAGGTAACCCACGAGCAAAAACTGGGGTCAGTCGCTGCGCGATGGTAATACGTCCCATCAGGACGTATTACCCCCGTCGGGTCTGACTCCAGGTTTCCGCTGCGTTCTGACGGCGCCTGAAGTGGCGCCTTTATTTTGATTGTATAAATTACGATCATCATATATCATGAAATCCACCCGCTATCCGGCGTCCCGTTTTTCATGAGGTCCCTATGCTTTCCCTTCCTGTCTCGCACTGGCTGGCGCGGCGCGGCATCCATTTTGCGTGGGTGATCGTTGCCATTACTTTCCTGACCGCCCTGACTTCCTCGGCCGCGCTGGGCCTGCCCGACGCCCTGCTGCAACCGTTGAGCCGCGAGTTCGGCTGGGATGTCGAGCAGATTTCGTCGGCGCTGGCCGTGCGCTTCGTGCTGTTCGGTCTGATGGGGCCGTTCGCCGCCATCCTGATGGAACGTTTCGGCCTGCGCAATATCATCTGCGTGGCGCTGGGGCTGATTGCTTGCGGCATGCTGCTGGCGACGCGCATGACGCAGTTCTGGCATCTGGTGGCGCTGTGGGGCATCTTGCTGGGCCTGGGGTCCGGCATGACGGCGCTGGTGCTGAGCGCGGTGGTGGCCAACCGCTGGTTCGACACGCACCGCGGGCTGGTGGTGGGCGTGCTGACAGCCAGTTCGGCCACGGGACAACTGCTGTTTTTGCCCATCGGCGCCTGGCTGATCGAACACGTGGGCTGGCGCATGGCCGTACTGCCCGTATTTGCCAGCTGCGCGGTAGTGGCCGTGCTGGCGTTTTTCTGCATGCGCAACCGGCCGCAGGACGTGGGCTTGCGCGCCTACGGCGCCGACCCGGCCGCACCCCTGATCGTCGCGCCTGCCGCGAAAATGACATTTGCCACGCCGTTCCTGATCCTGCGCAGCGTGGCCGGCCACCGTACCTTCTGGATGCTGTTTGCCACCTTCTTTATCTGCGGCCTGTCCACCAACGGCCTGATCCAGACGCACTTCATTTCGCTGTGCGGCGACTCGGGACTGTCCGCCGTGCCGGCCGCGTCCGTGCTGGCCATGATGGGCGCGTTCGACCTGTTCGGCACCATCCTGTCCGGCTGGCTGTCGGACCGCTATGACAACCGCAAGCTGCTGTTCTGGTATTACGGCCTGCGCGGCCTGTCGCTGTTCTGGCTGCCGTATTCGGAATTCACCCTGTACGGGCTGTCGCTGTTCGCCATGTTCTATGGCCTGGACTGGATCGCCACCGTGCCGCCGACCGTCAAGCTGGTGGGCGCCACTTTCGGCAAGGAAAGGGCAGGGATGGTGTTCGGCTGGATCTTTGCCGGCCACCAGCTGGGGGCCGCCGTGGCCGCGTATGGCGCGGGACGCATCCGCACCCTGATGCTGACCTACAACCCGGCCCTGTTCGCCGCCGGTGCCGCCTGCCTGGTGGCGGCGCTGATGGTGCTGGCGATTGCGCGCCAGCGTGCCCTTATGACGGACGTAAAAAAAGGCTATGTCAGCGAAAAAGGTTGAAACATTCTGACATTGCTGGGGTCTAACTGATCAGAAATCTTCTTTCAGGAGACGATCATGCACCCAGCCCAGTGGCATGCCTTCATCGCGCAATTCTCGCAGCTGTCGCAGCGCCAGCGCCGGGACGGCATCGCCCTGTTGCAGGGCGGTGCGGCGCAGGATGCCGCCATCGCCCTGATCGAGCAGACGGCGCAGGCCGGCCTGCATTGCCCGGCCTGCAGCGCCACGCATATCCACCGGCACGGCCATGCCCATGGCTTGCAGCGCTATCGCTG